>CAMBZY010000210.1 GCA_945872325.1 Candidatus Kuenenia stuttgartensis
GGCTCGAAAACCAGCCGCAAAGCGATAGCCCTCAGGTACTTGTACGCCGATTCTCACTTCTTGCGTGGGTCGCTCGGCCAATCCACATTCGAGAGTTGGGCCAGCGCTAAAAGCAGTGCATGCGTACCATTACGTCCCATGCCCTGAGCTTCCACCGCCCGATAGAGCTGCTCGGCAAGGGCCAGTCCCGGCAGGGCCAGGCCCATCCTGCGTGATTCGGAGAGGGCGATGCCCATGTCCTTCAGGAAGTGCTCCACGAAGAAGCCAGGATCAAAATTCCCGGCGATCATGCGTGGCCCAAGGTTCGACAGACTCCAGCTCCCGGCCGCTCCCGGAGAGACAGACTGAAGCACCGTCTCCAGATCAAGCCCGGCCTTGTAGGCGTAAAGCAGGGCTTCGCAGACCCCGATCATGTTGGTTGAGATCAGAATCTGGTTGACCGTCTTGGTGTGCTGACCTGCCCCTGGGCCACCTTGATGGATGATCGTCTTGCCCATCACGCTAAAGAGCGGCTGGAGGGCATCCACCACAGGCTTATCTCCACCGATCATGATCGACAGGCGAGCCTCTTTCGCACCAATGTCGCCGCCCGATACAGGGGCGTCCACCGACTCCACGCCTTTGGCCTTGGCTGCGTTGTAAATCTCGACTGCCAAAGAAGGTTCGCTGGTGGTCATGTCCACAAATACAGAGCCTGATCTGGCCCCTGCCAAGGCTCCATCAACGCCCAGAAAGACTTCTCGAACGTCTTTGGGGAAGCCAACAATGGCGAAGATGATATCCGAGGCTTCAGCCACAGCCCTGGGGCTGTCTGCCCGCCTGGCTCCACGAGCCACGAGGTCGTCGGTTTTAGAGGCAGATCGGTTGTAAACCGTGGCCTCATAACCGGCAGCCATCAGGTGGCCTACCATCGACCGGCCCATCACCCCTGTCCCAATCCAACCAATTCGGGTTTTGCCCGGCACGATTTCCAAAGCCATTGGCGTCAATGCTCCTGAGGGTTCGCTTGTTTTTAAGCTGGGATGCCGTCGAATCAAGGACATTGAGCAGGAACCTGCATGTCCGGCCAATTCTGCAACCCAGCGGATGACTCATTTGAAAATACCAGTCTTTCAGAAAAAAAACATCATCCCATCTGGCGTTTCCCGCCGCTCAGGTTACGATAAGTCTGATACACATCCAATCAGACCAAGTGATCAGGCCTGATGGAATGCCCTCCGAATCCGCGACATCTCCTGAACAAAACCAATCTCACGCCTTTGCGAGAATCCGCCCATGAATCCTTCTGCTCCTTCCCAAGAATCGCCTAAATGGCGTCTACCAATCAGCTTCAGCTTGCTGGCCATCTCTTCCGTTCTGGTGGCTGGCGTTGTCTGGCTATCGGCTTGGGCTGAAAGCTCGGCTGGACGCATGGCAACCTCGGCGGAACGACTTCTGGCGACTCTGGAAACGACCCAGAAAGAAAAAATCTCGTTCAAATTTGACGACGCCGAACGCCTCAACTGGCACTTCATCCCACGTGTGCGTAAAGGCCTGTCCATCAAAGAGATGACACCTGCCCAGCGGTCCCTGGCTTTTGGTCTGGTCTCAAGCGGTGTAGGAGCCAGCGGCTTCCAGAAGGTCACCACCATCATGAGCCTGGAGCAGATCCTCCGCGATTCCGAACAAGGCAAGGGCCCGGTTCGCGACCCGGAACTCTATTTCGTCTCGATTTTCGGAACTCCTGCTGCCACAGGTCGTTGGGGATGGCGTTTCGAAGGCCACCACCTCTCGATGAACGTTACGGTTGAGGACGGCCAGATCATCTCCGCCACTCCAATTTTCTTCGGAGCCAACCCCGGAGAAGTTCGTCAAGGGCCACGCCAGGGTCTCCGCGCTTTGGCCGACATCGAAGATTCCGCCCTTCGGGTCTTCCAGGCCTTGAATCCGGAACAGGCCAAAAAGGCTGTCGTGGCCGAAAAAGCGCCCGCCGATATTCGTGCTGCAAATGCTCCACAAGCTCCAACAGAAGCTGCTGTGGGAATCACTTACGGCGAGCTGAACGACGACCAGAAGAAGATGATGCAAGGGCTGGTCGGATCTTTCGCCCACGATATGCCTGACGAAGTGGCCAAGGCCTGGCACGAAGAAATCATGGCCGCCGGTGTCGATAAAGTCCATTTCGCCTGGATGGGCCCTGCGGACCGCACCCAGCCTCACGCCTTCCGCGTTCAAGGCCCGACCTTCCTGATCGAATTCAACAACACCCAGAACAACGCCAACCACGTTCACACAGCTTGGCGGAGTATGTTGGGTGACTTCGGAACCAAGATTGCGAAGTAAGTGATCCGTACCGGCGTAACTCGTTCCCTCATTCTGAAAAGCGATTGAATCCATGTCCAACGTCCAGCCAATCTCAGCCAAAGAACTTGACGACCTGTTGAAAAGTTCTTCAGAGGTTGCCCTTCTGGACGTTCGGCAGTCCGATGAACGCCAATACGCCTCAATCAACTCTCCTCAAGCGGCCCTTGACCTGTTTATTCCTCTAGGGGAATTGCAGGAACGGGTGGCCGAAGTGGAATCAGCCAAACCTGCAAATGCATTCCTCGTGGTGTATTGCCACCACGGAGTGCGTTCCCAGGCCGCCGCCAACTGGCTCGCCACCCGCGGAACCTCAAACGTGTTGAACCTCACAGGCGGAATTGATGCCTGGTCGATCATCGTGGATAAAAACGTGCCACGTTATTGATCCCGATATTCCAATCCGTTTTGCATGATTCATCATTTTAACCAGGCTTCAAAGCGTGGCTTTTCCTTGTTAGTTAGTGGTCGTCGAATTTTGGATAACTACCCTCGGTTCGTTAGAAACACGGATATTTTCCAAGATTTTCCTGACGTATCGCACGTGAACTGCTTGAACACGAGCGACATCACGACTACGATGAGTCGCATGTTCATCGGGCGTTCCCAGAAATAGGCCCTGAACCCTTCCCGCCTTGCCTTGCCCCAATTCAAGGATATCCGCCGCAATGCCACAAGAAACCACCGAACAGCGCTGGCTTGGCCGTCGCCAATTCCTCTCCGCCGCTGCCTCAGCGCCTTTTACTGTCTCACTGAGCCAATCCCTGGCCCTGGCATCGCAGGCCCCCAAAGCGGCTGCCTCTGAAACCATTCGCCTTGGCTTCATCGGCACCGGCGGCATGGGCACCGGCTTATTGAACATTTTCAAGAATTTCAAGGACGTCCAGGTCGCCGCAATCGCCGACGTTTACGAGCCCCATGCTCGCAAGGCCGCCGACCTTTCAGGCCAGAAGCCCGACGTCTACAGCGACTTCCGCAAGCTGCTCGACCGTAAGGACATAGACGCCGTCGTCGTGGCCACTCCCGACCACTGGCACGCCCACGCCTCGATCATGGCCATGCAGGCCGGCAAAGATATTTACTGCGAAAAGCCCCTCTCGCACTCCATCGGCGAAGGTAAGGCCATGGTCGCTGCGGCGGCCAAATATCAGAAAATCACCCAGATGGGGAACCTGATCCACGCCGGTGAAAATTATCACCGAATGGCTGAGATTGTGCAGTCGGGCGTGCTCGGACAGATCACCAAATGCCGGGTCTGGATGTTCGCCGACCGCGATTATCCGAACGGACTCGGCAAGCCCTCTGACATGCCGGCCCCGACTGGCTGCGATTACAACATGTGGCTCGGCCCAGCCCCAGCCCGCCCCTTCAACCAGAATCGCTTCACATTCAACTGGCGCTTTTTCTGGGATTACGGCGGCGGTATGCTCAGCGACTTCGTCTGCCACCTCGTGGATCCCGTTCACTGGGCCATGAAGGTCGACGCACCTGTCTCTGTCACGGCCACCGGCGGCCGCTACGGGCTCAAAGATAATGCCGAAACACCTGACACTCTCGAAGTGGTCTGGCATTATGCCGATAACTGGGACCTGCACTGGACACATTCGGATGTGAGCACTCAGGGCAAGCTTTTCGACCGCTCTGCCGGCGTTCTGTTCGAAGGCACAAAGGGAACGATGGTCGGCCATTACAACGATTTCAAGATCTATGCGGAGAAGGGTTCCGAGATCGTTTTGCCTGAGAAAACGCTGCCCAGATCGCCCGGCCATCACCGCGAGTGGATCAATGCGATCAAGTCCCGGCAGGAATGTTCGTGCCGATTTGCGTACGGCCACCGCGTGACCTCCGTGGGAAATATGGGTAACATAGCTTTGAAGACAGGTCAGAAGCTGGAGTGGGATGGCAAGGCCGAACGCTTTACCAACCACGATCAGGCCAATGATTACCTGATGCGGGCCGAGTACCGCAAACCGTGGGCATTCCCCACCGTCTGATCAAGCAAAAAAGGCCCTTCCGGCCATCCCGACACGAGCAAGGCCAGCTATGCCTGATTCCGAACCCGTTCTCGAACCAAATCCCGAACCAACGGAATGGTTGGTCGTTCCGCCAGCGGGCATCCCCGGATGCCCTCTGGAAGATTGGCTCGGTGCACTGACCCAAGCTGGTGCTCAGGTTCTGGCCAAGCGTCGGCCTGAAGGCTTGTGGCTGGTGTTCGATGCGGATTGCCCGATCCAGGGCTTTGTCAGTATCGAACGAGGGCTTGTAGAAGCCATCAATTTCGAGATCCCCGATGGTACCACCCACAATCATTGCGAACGTCTGCGAAAAGCTGCCGAAGCTCTGACTTGGGAAATCTGGGACCAAAATGCCATCGACGGCGATGGCGACAACGACTGGGATTAAGACGACCCCGACAAAGACTGAGATGACTCCCCTTTTTCTGATCATTCAAAATAGAACGACCCGGAGACGCACGCAGATGAACCTGTCCGCCCAATCCTTACGAAAATTTGGCTCGCTCGCACTCGCGGGTGGCCTATTTCTGATCTCATCCGCCGCATCGGCCGGTGAACTCGCCTGGAAAAAACATACGGTCAACGACCAAAGCGAGTTCGAAGCCGCCGGTGCCCTCGATGTCGATAACGACGGAGACCTCGACATCGTCTCAGGCTCGTTCTGGTACGAAGCCCCCTCATGGAAAAAACACAACGTCCGCGACGTGATCCGTCAGGGCACTTACTACAACTGCTTCAGCACCCTTCCAGTCGACGCAAATGCCGACGGATTCATGGACTTCGTCACCGTCTCATACTTCGGCCGAAGCATTGGCTGGGTTGAAAATCCGAAAGAAACCGGCAAGAAGTGGACCTACCACGAAGTCGATCTGCCCGGCACCAGCGAAGCCGCCTGGGCTGTCGACCTGACCGGCGACGGCAAGCTCGACTTTCTCCCAAACCCCACCAATGCCGTGGTTTGGTACGAACTTGAAAAGGCCGGCGATACACCAAAATTCAAGAAGCACGACTTCGGCACCGCCGCGGCCGGCCACGGCGTGGGCAGTGGCGATATCAACCGCGATGGCCGCATTGACCTCCTGACCCCCAAAGGCTGGTTCGAAGCCCCTGAGAAGCCTTCTGATCAGGAATGGAAATGGCACCCTGACTGGAACCTCGGAACCACCGGAATTCAGATCCTGGCCCGCGACATGGACGGCGACGGCCTGACCGACCTCATCTGGGGCAATGGTCACGACATCGGCCTGTTCTGGGCCAAGCAGGTCAAAGATTCCAGCGGCAAGGTCGAGTGGAAAAAAGAGAACGTGGACATGTCCATCGCCTCTGTCCACACACTGCTCTGGGCCGACCTCGACGGCGACGGTGAGGATGAAATGATCACCGGCAAACGCGTCTATGCCCACGAACGCGAGCCAGGCGATATCGACGCACCTGCGATTGCCGCCTTCAACTACGACAAAGCCGCCAAGGCCTGGAAAAAACGCCTGATTTACCTCGGCGAACCTGCCAAGAACGCTCCTAAGGATCCGTCCAAGCGACTCGCTCTGCGTGACTTCCCCAAAGGAACAGCTGGAACTGGCCTGCAACTGACCGCGATCGACATGGATAAAGATGGTGATCTGGACCTGGTCGCACCCGGCAAAAGCGGGCTCTACTGGTTCGAGAATCTCATCAAGAGCAAGTG
>CAMBZY010000211.1 GCA_945872325.1 Candidatus Kuenenia stuttgartensis
TGTGGAGAGGTCAATCGAGATATCGATCTGGCCTGACGGAGGTGGGATGGCCACCCGAATCTCAGGAACACGGACCTCTGGGATTTGAATTTGTGCAATTCCAAGCCAGATAAGAACTAAAGGCACGTTCATACAGCCGTCATCCTTAAGTTCTTACAAGGCTATGAATGGGTGAATCTGACAGTTTATGTAAAGCCTGATTACTTGGCTTTTTTCTTGGTGGGCTCAGGGTTATATGGGTTGGAGAGTCCTCCAAATGGCGCATCAGGAGCGATTTTAGGTGTTTCCGGAGGAGGCGTGGACGAGCTTTTCCCACCACAACCAGATATTGCCAATGGGCTTAAGGCGACAAGAACAATAGAGGCGAGCTTGGTGAAAGTCATGATGAGTGTTCTCTTAAGGAGTTGAGGACTTCGTATTTCCCTTCGCTTCCAACACCCTTCCAATGTTTTTTGAAAGTCTTTTGGAACGCCATGGAATTATCCGGCAAATCGAGCGATGGGTCTAGGTGATTTCTCTAAATCTTGGTCTGGACATTTTCTCAGGCATGTGGTTCAAGGAACATCAACCGATCCGTCACCCGAAAGAACCTGAACGAATGAGGTAACTCACCATGGCTCGCCTGAATCACACACAAAATGCACAGATCCTATTTCTGGTGATAGGTTTAGGTATCGGATTTGGAACCGGCTTTTTTGTTGCTCCGTCACGAACTTTGCGAGCCTTGTCGCCTGAATCAACCGACAGTTCGCTCCTGATGAGCTGTATTGTCTCGATGGAATACAACGACGCCAGAAAAGTTCAAACCCCTGTTGAGGGACTGGTTTACCTTGACTATCGTCGCGGCAAGCTGGTTGGTACCATGCCTGAACTTCGTCAGATTGGCCAACAATCAAAATATCTCAGTAATTTTACGGAACGTGATCTGGTGGAAGACTTTCAGATCGAGCCTGGAACCACTCCGCGTTTCATGATGTCAGCCATCGCCGCCGGGGCCATGACCGATGGGGGTCAGCTACTGGTGGTTCTCGATACCCAGAGTCGCCAAACCCGTGTCTACAAGTTCAGCTACCAGCAGGCGGGTGTCGAGTTTAAGCCTCAGTTCAGTTTGGTCGAGAAAAAAGTTTTCGACTCCAAAACCAACGTTGAACCAGTTCGACCAGCCACCTTTCAGCCCTTCAATAAGCCCTAATCCTAAATAGGTTAGGGCATAATTCGGGCACTCACGACCGTGTTCACTCTTAATGATGCACGGCGAAGGCGGGCGAGACTATCTCGATATTGCCGAACGGCATCGTTGTATTCTCGCTGTGCATCAAGAAATTGACGAAGCTCCAACTCACCACTGCTAAAGAGTTTCAAGGTGTTTTCACGCACTTGGGCTGCGGCTGGAACGATGTCTGATTCCAGTCGTTCAACAGTCCTCAGTGAAATCTTGAATTCCTCACTGGCTGTAAAGACTTCGGACTTCACCCGACGCTCAATCGCCTGAACTTCCAAACGGCTTTGATCCACGTTCAAGCGGGCTCGGGCGATGTTGCCCTGATTGCGGTTAAAAACTGGCAACGGAACGGTCACTCCAAGAGCCCAGCTATGGGCGGGTGGCAAGCCTTGGGGGCTATTATTCTGCATCGTATAAGGTTGATACAGCAGATAGACATCGCTGAACCGATTCGCTCTGGCTAGATAGACATCTTCGTTGGCTCGTTCGATTCCAATCCGAAACGACTGCAGGTCGGGCCTGCTGTTGTAAGCGAGTCCCAGCAAGGTGTTATAGTCAGGCGCCGGTGGTGAGGCTGGCCGAAGCAGGCCTCGAATTTCGAATTCGTCTGGGTCGTCGATATTCAGATTTAATATCGTGGCCAATTCTTGCTTCACTTTTCGAAGCGCAATTTCGGAATCTTCCAAACCGACCTGAGCGGCACTTCTTTGGATCTTGACCCTGTTGACGTCCGCCAGGGTTCGGTCGCCCTTTTTGAAAAGCTCTTCCGTCACAGTCACCACACGCTCGAAACTTTCGGCACTGGCCTGAGCATATCGAACGGTTTCGCGAGCCGCGAGTGCATCCACAAATAACGTATAAAGATCGTTGATCATGAGCCTTACGGAATCTTGATACTGGGCCTCCATAACGCGACGGGCCTGAACAGCGACTCTGACCCGCGCTTGTCGTTTGCGGGACAAGTCGAGCGGCACAGTCACGTTGAGATCGTATTGCGTTTGGCCACCGGGCTTTTTGTCATTAAATTTGCCGTAAGGAATGAGCTGGGTGTCGAAATAGAGGAACGGGTTGGATCGCAAGCCAGCCGTGAGGATATCGGCATCTGCCTGAGGCAATTCCAAAGCCCTGGCGCGAAGTTCGACGTTGGTTGCAACCAGTTGCTCGATGGCTGAATCCAGCGAAAGGCCATTGATTGGGCCTTCGGTTTCATCCTGCGAAAGTGTGGGCAGACTGAGTGGCCCGTAAACCGGTAAGTCGGTGATCGGCATGGCTTCAGGCTTACCCAGGGCTGAACTTGGGGGAGCCGAAATGCGGATCGTGCCTGGCTGAGTAATCGTAGTCGGAACGCGAGGCGCACCCTGACCGGGACTAGCCCCGACAAACCCTTGTTGGGCAGGATTTGTATCGAGAGAATTCACCTGAGAATCGCCAGGAGCACGCCCAAGCAACGATGCGCCTGGGCTGTAAGTTATGACTGCTTCGGGTGTTGTTGGCGATTGGGCGGCAGCAGATACGCACCATAACAGAGTCAGACAGGAAAGCCTGCGTCGTGTTGCGACTCTTCGAAAAATGCTAGGATTCATGCCCAATCGTCCTCGATACTAAGGCTCAGGTCCGCTGGACTGACCTGTTTTTCAATTTTTACGATTCTGGATCTTGCCAGGTCATGGCACGACGGAATCGATTGTTATCCTCATGATCGACACAATGGGGGTAAGGTTATAGTGGTTTTGATTAAAAAGCGTTTTATCTTGGTTTTAACCGTTGTGATAGAGGCAACAACGTTGCCGCATGCCATGTTTTTTTCGTATAATGGGAGGATCATCGGACCATATTTTGCCGTCTGCCACCGGGTGAGCCTCAAAAAAGTGACAACCAACCAAGCGACGATTCGAATTATCCTGAACGGGCAAGACCATGAATTGGCTGACGGCTCGACAGTGGCCGACATGATCGCCGCTTTACGACTTCGTCCGGAACACGTGGCAGTGGAATGCAACAAAACTCTGATCTCTCGTAAAGTCCATTCAGAGACAAGACTTAGCCAAGGCGATGAGGTCGAAGTGGTGACACTTGTTGGTGGAGGTGCCCCTACAGGCAATGGCGAAGATTTGATCCCGCCCCTCAAAATTGGAACGCACACCCTGACGAACCGGTTGATGGTGGGAACAGGGAAGTATGCGACCTTGGAACTGATGCAGGAATGCCTGGAAGCCTCTGGCGCCGAAGTGATTACGGTGGCTGTGAGGCGCGAACGGCTTTCCGACAAATCAGGCCGTAACATCCTTGATTTTATTGACTTAAAGAAGCACACCATCCTGCCCAACACAGCAGGTTGTTTTACGGCTGAAGAGGCTCTCAGAACCGCTCGGCTAGGCCGCGAGTTGCTGGAAGGGCTGGGAAATGCTGGAGCAGACTGGGTCAAGCTGGAAGTTTTGTCTGATCCACGCACGCTTCTACCCGACCCAATGGCCACGGTTCTGGCAACCGAAGTGCTTGTTAAAGAAGGCTTTCAGGTGCTTTGCTACACGAGCGATTGCCCTGTGACTGCCAGACGATTGAAGGCTGTTGGTGCGGCATGTGTGATGCCAGCTGGAAGTCCCATCGGGTCTGGCCAGGGGGTTTTGAATCCGTCCAGTATTCGGATCATTCTGGAAGATTTGAAGGGCGAAGATCCGGACTATCCGGTCGTGATCGACGCCGGTGTAGGGACAGCCAGCGACGTGGCTTTCGCGATGGAACTCGGTTGCGATGGGGTACTTCTGAATACCGGGATCGCATCGGCTCAGGATCCTTTGAGAATGGCGTTTGCGATGCGCCATGCCATGACGGCTGGTTATCTCGCAGCTCGATCCGGGCGGATTCCACGCAAGTTATATGCGACGGCATCTAGCCCGATTGATGGTTTGATTCGATAATTCATCCAACAAAAATGGGCCGGTCTCAAATGAATGAGCCGGCCACATCATTCGTAATTCTAGTGAGTTACATCACGGATCAATAAGAATCCGCGCTGATCACTTCTCCACCATTCTTGGTGCCGAGGGCCCACCAGGTGATGTCCGAAATGGAATCTTTGACAAACTTCACGGAACCGTCAGCGAACAGAGTGTTGACGCCGCCCGGGTGATAGCTTCTTGAGCTGTAGATACCTGAGCCAGCTGGGCCGAGGTTCTTGGTAGGCCAAGAGTTACAGTTAGGGAAGTTCGAATTTGGGGTCAATGCCATATTGGCAATAGCACCCATGGCCACGCGACCATACGTCCAATAAACGTGTCCGGCACCCCATTGAAAGGAGACGACGGACATGGTCAGGGTCGGGCTATCGTAAGCGGAGTTGCCGTTATCTTTGGAACGAAGTGTGGCGCAATTGCCCACATAGGCCAGAAGTTCGGCCTTTTGGGCAGGGAATGTCGAGGCATTGTTCCCACCAAATCCCGTGCTCACGCTGTCGTAAGCGTCCGACTTTGACTTGTTTGGGGAAAGATCGCCACGCAGGACTTCCAGAACCATCACGGTATTGCTGGTCCCGTCTGAGAACTGGGAGATCGGAACGGAGGTTCCGTAAGCGAAAGCACCTGTCTGTGGAGCACCGCCCGCAACATCGCCCCAATTCCATTGAGGGCCATAGCTTGCGGCGTAATCAGTTCCAGAAAAGAATGGTGAATTGCCGTTGGATGGGCAGAAGAATGACGTGACGGCCGCGTTGCGAACCGTCGTATTTTGACCGTTAGTGCCACCATAGACGGCACCCATGTCAAAGTTGAAATTATTGTAAAGCACGCCACCTTCGATGTGGGATGCGATGCGAAGGAGTACGCTTGGACCTTGGTCAGGACTGGTCGAGGTTGGGCCACTGCGTGTCAATAAAGCCAGTGGGGCGAACCCGCCGAAGGTGTTTTCGTAGTTGTGGAGTGCGAGACCAATTTGCTTCAGATTATTGATGCACTGAGTACGGCGGGCTGCCTCACGAGCCGATTGAACGGCGGGCAGAAGGAGCGAGATCAGGACCGCGATAATTGCGATCACCACCAGCAGTTCGATCAGGGTAAAGCCCCGAGCTTTTGGGGAAGTCAATTTCATGAAAAACTCCGAATCTTGATGAGAAAACTAGTGATACAACCGAAGCCAAGAACCGCAACGTTACTTCTTTTTCGCTGAGACATTCTTGGTCGAAGTTTCTTCGCCCTTGAATTCTGGAATCGGGCCGCCACCTTCAAACGTTTTTGGGGTTGAGGACCAACTGCCTGAACACCCGCTCAACGTAAAAACCCCTACAGCAAAGCATAGGACGATGCAAAGCGCCTTTGTGGCTTTGATAATACCAATCATGATTTTGTTCCGAAGAAGATTGATGGACGCGTTACCTGGAATGGCAACGAAATCTACATCTGAAAATGCAGAGAACTTCATAGATAAACGTAACGGAGGTGTAATGCAAGACCTGTTACAAAATGTTACGAATTTTTAGAGAAGATTTCGTTTTTGAGGGTTCGATACTGCCAACGGTCGAGAATGAGAATTTTTACAGGATATACCGAAAGCGGCCAGCACGAATGGGAAATCTTTGATCTCATGCTGTTGGGTGCAACACCTTAAATTGTAAATGGTTGTGCTGGAGCAGTTATTCTCTAATGCGGCCCTTGCTTGCGCTCTTTGAAGTTGCGCTTTTTGGATATTTTGCATTTTCCGGATAAAGAAGGCTCCTACACTTCTGAAAATTCGGGCATGATACGTCTGCTTAAAGACCAAGACCAAACCATCAGAGGAAGGAGCCTCCGATGCTTATCATGCAAAATGCTC
>CAMBZY010000212.1 GCA_945872325.1 Candidatus Kuenenia stuttgartensis
TCGATTTTCGACTGATAGGTGGCAAAGTAATCGTCAGGAAGGTTGAACCGAACCACGTCTGACAAAGCTCCCGCCATGGCAAAGGTGGTTTCAAAACGACCTGGAAAACCTTTGATCAGCTTGTCCTTGGCAAATGCCAGCTCGGCATCTGTCACAGGCCGCTTGCCGGAGATCTCGGTGATTTCCTTGACGGTTTCCACAATCGACTCTTTGGTCACAGCCGTTTGCACGCTGGCACCAGCACTGAACGGGCCAGGGCCCTGATTGAATGAGAAACCGGAACGTGCGCCATAGGTATAACCCTTATCTTCACGCAGGTTGAGATTCAACCGACTCGAAAACTGGCCACCCAGAACAGCGTTCATGACAACCAGAGGGAAGTAGTCAGGCGTCGACCTCGGGACACCCACAAGACCTGCACTGATCACACTTTGTGCCGCAGCGGTCTTATTCACCAGATACATCCCAGGCTTCTTTTCAGGGGCAGGGGCGGGAATCTCGATCTTCACCATCTCGCCACCCTTCCATTCGCCAAGGCTTTTCTCAAGCAGGGCCTGCGCAGCTTCCGGAGTAATATCGCCAACCACAATCGCGGTCACGTTCGCCGGGTTGAAAATCTTCTTGAAGTGAGCGGCCGCCTGGTCGCGGGTCAGGCCACGAATGGTGGTCAGGTCGCCGTCATTATCACGTCCGTAAGGGTGCTTGTCGCCATAAAGCAGCTTGGGGAAAAGATCGCCGGCGATACCGTCGGCACTGTCGAATTTACGAGCCAGAGCCGATAGCCTCTGGAGCTTCAACCGGCTAAGTTCCTTGTCCGGAAAGCTTGCATTAAACAGGACATCGGTAAAGATCTCCATGGCCTTGTCCGTATGCTTGGTCAAGGTGGTCACCGAGAAGCTCGAGCTTTCCAGGCCTCCTCCAGCGTTCAGATCTGCTCCGATCATCGAAAGTTCGCTGGCCAGTTGCTGGGTGTTGCGCTTGGCAGTCCCTTCGCTCACCAGACTCATGGAAAGTCCAGCCAGGCCTTCCTGACCGATCGGCACGTTCACTTCCCCGCCGCGTGCTGCCAGACTGACGGTCAGAATCGGCAGTTCATGACGCTCAGCCACCAGCACGTTCATGCCGTTGGAGAGCTTGCGGCGGACGATGGCCGGAGGTGTAAAGACTGGCATAGGCCCTGGCTCTGGCTGCTTCGTCCGGTCAAATGTGTCCTTGACCTCAGCCAGCTTGATTGGTGGCAAGGGCGATTGCTTGGACTTATCCACAACGGCCTCTGGAGCACGCTCGGTAGGAGCACCTGGAACCACATCCAAACGGACTCGATTGGCCGTCAGATATTTCTTGGCCACGCGCTGAACATCAGCTGGAGTCACCTCAAACAGCTTCTCCATCTCTTTCTTATAGGCCAGTGGGTCGCCATCGAAAAAGTTGTTCGAGTGGAGGAATTCCGCCTTGCCGTGGGCCGACTGCAGGCCCTTGATCAAGTCGGCTTCTTCACTATTCTGGGCCTTTGCAACTTCATCAGCTGTAGGACCTTCGGCAATCATGCGGGCGATCTCGGCGTCGGCCAGTTTCACCAGTTCGTCAAGATTGGCGTTCTGGTCAGGGCGAGCCGTAATCGAAACGGTGAACGTTCCAGACAGGGCTGAAGCCGGGTGAAAGGCGAAGACCTGAGCCGCCAGTTGGCGATCATAGCTCAGAGCTTTGAACAGGCGGTTTTCTTTGGGAAGTTGGCCCAGAACAGAGGCCAGAACATCAAGTGCTTTTTCATCGGAGTTGCCACGTTCCACAGTCGGCCAGGTCAGTTGGGCACGGGCCAGTGCCACCCGGTCAGTCATTTTGACGGACTTTGGGGCACTCAGCTTCGGCACCATGGCTGTCAACTTCGCCACTTCAGGGCCACGGGGCAGGGGACCATAATACTTTTCAACCCACGCTTTTGCTTTGGCAGCGTCGAAGTCGCCTGAGATCACCAGAGTCGCATTGTTAGGGCTGTAATAAGTCCGGAAGAAGTTGGAAACGTCGTCCAGGCTGGCAGCGGAAAGGTCGGCCATGGAACCAATCACGCTGTGATAATAAGGGTGATCGGCTGGATAGAGAGCCTCAAGCATCTTCTCCATGGACTGACCATAAGGCTGATTGTCCACACGTTGACGACGCTCGTTTTTGACCACCTCACGCTGGTTGTCGAGCTTGGCCTGACTCAGAGCCGGGACTAGAAAGCCCATGCGATCGGCTTCCAGCCAAAGGGCCAGTTCCAGATAGTTCGACGGCACGGTCTCGTAATAATTCGTGCGGTCCGTGCTGGTCGAACCGTTGATCTGGGCCCCGATCTTCTCCAAGGGCTCAAAATACTCTTTATTGTGATTCTTCGAACCCTGAAACATCAGGTGCTCAAAAAGGTGGGCAAAGCCAGTACGGCCGGTTTTTTCGTTCTTCGAGCCAACTTTGTACCAGACATCCACATCGACAACTGGAGTGGATTTATCTTCATGAAGGATCACCTCAAGGCCATTGGCCAAAGTGTATTTCTCAACCTTCAGTTCCGGTACCTGAGGCTTGCGCGGGGCAGCCGTCTGGGCATTGATCCTGGCCATCGACATGCTAAACAGCAAGGCGGCGGCCATGAGTGTGCGATTGAAGTTCACGAGCTTGAATCTCCGTCAATAGTGAGGGGCGGATTCCGACTGGTCATATGGATGTAACAATTCAGGCCATTCCAGATCATCACGCAATGCAGGCGGGCGTGTCAATTGATTTCGAGTTTCTAGATCTCGAAAAGTGCGTTAGAGACTCTCTTTAATCACTTTTTCAGCCAACCCGAACGACAAGGTCATGCCTGATCCCGAAGGGCCGTTTACAATCCTCACATGATCTTCAGGGCTGGCTATAAAATATGGCTTCTCAGGATGCTTTGCATAACATCCGCTCCAGCGTGTCGTCACTCGCAATTGTTCGAGATCAAGAAATGTTGCCAGATATCTCAGCACCAGATCATGAATCCGCTCCTTGTCGTAAGGCTCGATTTCATCACCATATTCGTGAGAATCCCCCAGAGTGATTTCTCCAGTCCCCTGTTGGCTCACCAGCACATGAATCCCATACTTCTCATAATCTGGTAACTCCTCGGACAGACGCTGCTTCAAGACGGGCAGGCTGGGACAACCGGCAAACGACTTGTAATGGCCAAGAGTCAGCCCGGCAGCCATCATCACACCCAGCCGCTCACTGGAGTTCGGTAACTCGGCACGCATCATCTGCAACTTACATTTGATCAGCCCTGAATTGGCAAAAACCTCGGGATAAAGCGTTTCAAAATCTTCGCCAGAACAGACCCAAACTCGCCCCGGCTTGATCTTTCGGTTCGGGCCTACTCGCCAGTTTCCGTCATCAACCGGCAAGGCAACGGCCCCAAATTGAAATTCCACTCCATATTTCTGATTCAAATAAGCGGGCATGCCCCAGATGACTTCACGAGGGTCAACCCCCACTTCGGTTTTGCTCCAAAGGCCACACTTCAAGCCATGACTGTGAACCTTAGGCACCCGCCGACGCACTTCTCCAGCTCCCAGCAACTCTCTCTGGGCAGCCACTTCAGGAGACTTCTCTTGCAATATTTCCTGATATTCCATCAGCACAGCCCCTTCATCCTGGTGATAGGCCAGGTGCAGGCTACCTGCGGTGTCGTGCCAGAAGCCGGCCTCGCGCACCACGTTCAGCCAATGACCCCGGCTGGCCATGGCCATATCTTCCATCTCGCCCACCGGCTGACCAATCGGCCAGACCATTCCAAAATTCCTGCACGATGCCCCCATCGCCTTCCTGCCGCGTTCCACCACCATCACCTTTCGGCCCATTCTGGCCAGATGATACGCATGAGCCAGCCCCAGAATCCCCGCACCAACAACCAGATCGTCCATGTGATTTTGCCGCTCAGGTTCGTGTGTCTCAGATCAAAAACGGAGTCGTCAGTCCCATCTCAAGTCAACTTGTGGTATTATGATGATTCAACCACGAACCCCGCAACCAAAAGTCCCGGCACATTTCACACGCCGGTTTGGTTTCGAAAGCAAGGCCTTAGTCTGGCAGGGAGAATGCATCGAGATGACTGCTCGCCAATTGTTTGCAACCGCTTTGACTGCCTTGGTCTCCATCGGCTTATCAAACACTTCCAAAGCCGCTGACGCTGATTTCAAACCGATGTTCGATGGCAAATCGACCACCGGCTGGACCAAGCCTTTTGACTGGGGCGAAGTGGCTGTGGCCGATGGTGAAATCATCCTCACAGGTAGTAAAAAATTCTTCCTGGTGACCGAAAAAACCTACAAGAATTTTGTTCTGGAAGGCGAAGTTTTTTGCCCCAAAGGTGGCAACAGCGGCTTCCAGTTCCGCTGCCATTTCCAGAAGAACAAGCTCTGGGGATATCAGGCTGAGGTCGACACCTCCGACCGCAAATGGGCCGGTGGCCTGTACGACGAAGGCCGTAGGGGCTGGCTCGTCAGCCTCAAGGACAAGCCCGAGGCTCAGGCTGCTTTCAAAAACGATGCCTGGAACAAATACCGCATCGAAGCCGTGGGCGATCACCTCAAGATTTTCGTAAACGGCGTGCAGACGGTCGATTACCATGATTCAATGGACGCCGAAGGCCATATCGCCCTCCAGCACCACGGCGAAAAAGGCCTGACTTACAAGTTCCGCAATGTACAACTGAAAACCCTGCCTGATTCGCCCGCCAACAAGGCTGCACAGGCTCAAGCCACCGACTCCAAGAATTGAAAAGCTCAAACCAGTGACCGACTCGACCGAAAAAGACCTGCCTGTGACGCCCGATTCTGATGCTCCGGAAACGCGTCCGGAAAACCCGAACGTCAGGCTCGACAAACTTGTCGTAGACCGCTTCGGATTCTCCCGAAGGGCCGCTCAGGAGGCCATTGTGAATGGCCGGGTCGATGTTGATGGATATCTCTGTCAGGAGGCTGGCAAACTCCTGTCACCCGAAGCTCAGATCCACATGGACATGAGCCGCCCCAAGGCTCGCCGCATCGTCGATAGCCCGATCCGCGTGCTTTTTGAAGATTCGCATTTGATCGTCCTCGAAAAGCCGCCTGGAGTCCCTACCACCCCGTCTGCCGACTGGGACCTGGACACCATGGTCGCCCGCGTTGAACGCTACATCAAGCTAAGACACGGTGGTCACAAGCCTTACATGGGCGTAGTGCACCGGCTTGACATGGAAACTTCAGGCGTCATGATTTTCGCCAAATCTGCCGAAGTCACCAGCAAACTTCAGGAAATCTGGAGAGCCCACGACATTGGCCGTGAATATCTCGCCATCGTGGCCGACGCTCCCGGCAGGCCAACTGTGACTTGCCGCAAAGACGTCGTCGAAACCGGTGTCAGGCGCCGGCGTCTGGCCCGCCCTGACGAGGTCGGACAAACGGCTGTGACGCACGTAGAATTGATCGAAATCCTTTCACGTAGAGGATCTCTGGTCAGATGTATTCCGGAAACCGGCCGAACCCATCAGATCAGGTTGCACCTGGCCTCCCTCGGTTGTCCAGTGCACGGCGACGCCATGTATGGCAAGAAAACCCGCCGCGATCAAGTCAAACCGCCCCGGCTTTGCCTCCATGCCGCACGTCTCGATTTCAAGCACCCGATCACTGGCGAATATCTCGACTTTGACACCCAGCTGCCCGACGACATGGCCCACTTCGCCAACGCGCTCGCCAAACACGAACGCAAACAGGATCGATCAAAGCCCAGACGAAATCAGGATGACGAATGACCCCCTGAATCGGCTGACCTGAGGCATCTCTGCCATAGCACCGATTCAAAAAAAGGGCCCCATTCTCACCATCAGCTACTGGAATCACCCTGAGGTTCGCCCCAGATACTGATCGTCAATCGCCGATTATGTGGCGCAACTCGATGCTCATACACATAAACGCCCTGCCAGGTCCCCATATCCAGATCTCCCCCAACCACAGGCACAGCCAGTGAATTGGT
>CAMBZY010000213.1 GCA_945872325.1 Candidatus Kuenenia stuttgartensis
TCTGCATACCAGGCCGCAGATTGGTGAGGGTTCTCGCCATAACGCATCGCACTTTTCAGAATGAGTGGACAGGTGGGCACCCAAGTGGTCGGAAACGATCCTGCTGCAACGACTTCCGTTGATTCGCCAGCAAGCTGCTTCTCAATCCATCCCGAGATCATGGCATCGTATTGGCTGGTTCCCTGCAAAGCCTTCAACATAAGCTGTTTGCGTGTCGCCAGCCGGGTTCCGCCCAGTTCAACGAATTCTTTGAGAAAGCCTTCATATTGATCGGCTGAGGTCAGAACAGCCACGTGGGCATGATTTTTGGCAGCTCCACGAACCAGCGACGGGCCACCGATGTCGATCTGCTCAATGGCTTCCTCCCAGGTCACGCCGGGCTTGGCCACGGTTTGTTCGAAGGGGTAGAGGTTTACGACAACCAGGTCGATCGGCTCCATGCCCGACTCTGCCAGAACAGCCATATCCTCAGCCAACTCGCGACGCGCCAGGATGCCCCCATGGATCTTCGGATGGAGAGTCTTGACCCGCCCGCCCAGAATCTCCGGCTGTCCGGTATAGGCTGAAATTTCAGTGACTGTAAACCCAGCGTCTGCAAGTGATTTGTACGTCCCGCCCGAGGCCAGTAGAGCGACCCCCTGGCCGGAAAGGGCCTTGGCCAGTTCGAGCAGGCCAGTTTTGTCGGACAGGCTCAGGATGGCTCGACGAATCAGGACAATATCAGCGCTGGATTTGGTGGCTTGATGGGCAGACACGGCAGTATTTTTCACTCATCTGAGGGGGCACGGGGCCATTGGCAACGACCAGCCTTATGGAGTGAATCCATAAAGCCATTTGCCTGATAGGCTTAAACACAAAGCCGACACACTTTTGACCAAAGTGTGCCGGCTTCTATTATTGGCGAATTTGCGAGTCAATTGCGAGAGCTTTGCTCTGGCTTTTCGAATCAGGCCTCAGCCTCAATTCTCTTTGGGAGCAGCCTCATCCGCCTTTGCAGGTGCCTCAGTATCGGATCCAGCCTCGATTTCAGCCTTTTTAGGGGCTTCTTGAGGCTCATTCATTTCGTAGATTTCTTGAGGCGTTGTACCAAACTTCGGCAGCTTCGGATCTCGCAGAGGCGTTGGATTCACCTGCCCAAGCTCTCTCAGGCAGAGCAGAAGGCCATCGTCGCTGGCCAGATAAATCCGGTCATTGCGGTCGTTGGCCAGCCGGGCTGAGTAATTCTTCAGATCGACCCCAAAGCTATGGTATGACTGCTCGGGAGTCACCGCCACGGTACCATCCGCCCTGTTCACCACAGCCATGGCACCATCCACCGTGACCCCGTAAATCTTCGTAGGGGTGATTGCAAGCAGTTTGGCCTTGCCAATCTGAAGCTGCCATTTCTCTGTGCCCTGCTTGGCGTTAATCGCATACAGGATACCGTCTTTGGTCACTGTGTAAGCATCGTCGCCGGCCACAACCACGGCATGATCCAGAGGTGCGGATGTTGGGAAGACCCAGTTGGTCGCTTCATTTTCAGGTTCGAACAGGTCGATGCTGTAGATCTTGTGATCGTCAGAACCCACGAGCAACTGCTGGACTCCGTAAAGCCCCATGTTCCCACGGATCGGACCTTTGGTCATCACTCTGTGAATGATCTTCCGGTCCTTCAGGGAAGCCATATAGACCTTCCCATCCTGACTGGCAAACGCCATCAGTTTCTCGTTCATCAACGGCTTCGACGTAATCGCCTTCTCCGTCTGCCACGAGTAAAGATAGCTGCCCACGCTTGGCTTTAGCTTCCTGCAGACGGTCGGATCATGACGCTCGCCGCAAGTGTCCACACCCGGGTCTTCGACATTGAAGGCCTGAACCTTGCCATTCTTGAGCGCAGCAATGGCCAGTCTGGAATTGACGGACGTGCCGCCTGAGGCCAGATCTTCCAGCTTGGCGTCCCAGATCTTGGTGCCTGTCTTCAGATCAAGGCCAAAAATCTTCTGCCCAACGGCCACAACTGCCATCCGGTCATTGACCGAAACGGGAGCAGGGACAAGAGTTTGCAGGTGCAGGTTGGATGTCCATAACCGTTGACCGGACTCGGCGTTGTAGCAGACCACCAGACCGTCGGTCGTCTGGGCGAACAGATATTCGCCGGTCAGGTTCATCGAGGAAACCCGCGCCGCACCGCTTGCAAGCGGCACGATGTTGAACCACGAACGTTCCAGCCCGAGTTGAGCCAGGCCTGTTCGGGTCGGGATTAACCGCGACGTCGGCGATTGGCCTGACGCCAATTGGCCTACTGTCATGACACCGCCGACCATTCCGGCCATCAAAGCGCGTCGTTTCATCGTACCTGACTCCGGCTCAAACCTGTGACTTGTATTTTGGATCACCAGCAGACTGGCGACATCCGCTGGCGGATGCTATCTATACTTCCCATTCTACTCTCTTTTGCAAAGAATCTGTAGTTCCTTATCTTGCGAAATCCTCAAGGTCAAATCAAGCCATTCGATTCAGACCAAAAAATCGTTAATCTGTATCGATCATTCGAATCATGATTGACCTGAACGAGACTTTTTTGAGATCCTTCTCCGCAACATCAACGATTTGGACCACTGAATCCGGATCGTAAAAGGTGGATATTTTGAATCCAGATCCGGATAATTTGACCAATACCCATGCACTGCTCTCCATTTCAGAAATGTCTGTCGATCCTCACAGATCCCAATCTGAAGACGTGCCTTACGATCTGGAATAAACAACGCTTATGAATCGCCTGCGCCCCCAAATCACAGGAATCGCTGTCGGACTCTCCATCGCAATCTTCGGTGGACTTGCAGACGCTCGCCGCCCACCTGCCGTTGCCGTCCGCTGGCTGGCAGCCGGTACCGGCCTGGCTTTCCTGGCCACCCACTGGCTCCAGCGATTTGACGAGTCCGCAGACTCCAGGCGTCGTGATCGTCGAACCAAACTCAAAATTCTGAACCGACACCTGAAAAATCAGGCGTCAGGCCAGCACCGGGTTCTGGCTGACAAAAAACTCGAGCCTGACACGATGTTTGGCGATGAGACCATCGCTGCCCATCACTCGACTCCAGAAACATTTGTCAGCAACGAGTTTGTCAATCTCAGCCCCTCAGAGAGTTTTGGAGATCTGGCTGCAGACCTCAGAAGTGCATTTGATTCCGCGGTCGAGACCAATCAGTGGTCATCCGCCATCAGAACCTATCAGTCAGGCCAGAATGCCGGCAATTTGCTGGAAGTGGACGAACCTCTGCTGGCAAAAATTCGAGCCGGTGCGCTTCAGGACATCTTCCAACGAATGCAATCTGGATCTGTTCGTGAAGATGTGGCCCAACTGGCAGAAGATCTTGTCGAAATTTTTCCCAACTCAAAAGAGGGGCTGACTTTGGGACCAGTCATGGGTGTCCTGCGACGCTCTGCCGGACTCTGCCCACGATGCTCCCTGCCCTATCGAGGCATCGCCAACGCCTGCCACGATTGCCTCCGAGGCACCCCGGAAGCCTACCAGATCGCCTGGGATGAAGAAGGCGTCAACCCTCAGCCAAAATAACCCGGCTCACTCCGCTGCTTTCGCCGCCTTTTTCTTGGCGGCGGGCCGGTTCTTCTTCCGTTCGCTGACGAATGCGTCATAATCGGCATTATCATCCTCAGGCACCTTTAATTCTTTCCTGAGTCGAGCCACTTCCTGCTTCAGCTCTTTTTCTACCGTCTCATAACCCGGCTGACCCAGCATATTCTTCAATTCCAGAGGGTCTTTCTGGTTATCGTAAAGCTCCCAATAATCCACGTCAGGGGCATAAAAATGCACCATCTTATACCGGTCCGTCACCACCCCATAATGCCGCCTGACCTTGTGAGGTGCCGGATATTCATAGTAATGATAGTAAAAACTCTTACGCCAATCGGCCGGCGTTGCTCCAGCCAGTACCGGAACCATACTTCGACCCTGAATATCGTCTGGTACAGGCACTCCGGCGGCTTCCAGAAAGGTCGGAGCAAAGTCAATCACACTCACCAGATTCTGATTCACAGACCCAGCTTTCACCTTGCTGGGCCAGCGTACCAGAAGCGGTGTGCGCACGGATTCTTCAAAGATCCAGCGTTTGTCAAACCACCCATGCTCGCCCAGATAAAACCCTTGATCCGAGCTGTAAACCACGATGGTATCTTCCGCCAGCCCATTCTCATCAAGATACTTTAAAACCCGCCCCACAGACTCGTCCACCGACTTCACACTGCCCAGATAATCATGCATATATCGATTGTATTTCCAGCGGACCAGATCCTTGCCCTTTAAATCGGCTTTCAGGAACTCCGCATTTCGAGGCTCATAATACGCATCCCAAGCCTTCTTCTGCTCGTCTGTCAGACGCTTCGATGTAACCAGTTTCAAATCGCCCGGTGTCATCGTCTTTTCAATGGTCATTTCCTGGTCGCGAACGGCGATCCCCCGGTTGGAATAGTCATCGAACAGAGTCTCAGGCTCCGGATACTTCCGGTCTTTATCATGCCCAAGATGCCTCAGGGCCGGTTGCCAGTCGCGGTGCGGCGCCTTGTGCTGAACCATCATCAGAAACGGCTTGTTTTTGTCCCGTTTTGCCAGCCATTCCAGAGAATGATCGGTGATCAGATCCGTCGTATATCCCTCGTGCTTCAACCGTTTCCCGTTATGAATCATGTCTGGATTATAATAATCGCCCTGGCCCGGCAGAATATGCCATTCGTCAAAGCCTGTTGGATCACTCACCAAATGCCATTTCCCAAACACGCCTGTCTGATAACCTGCCGATTTCAACATCTTTGGAAATGTCGGCTGGGCTCCGTTAAAAACGCTGTAGCTGTTGTCATAAAAGCCGTTCACATGATTGTATTTGCCTGTCAAAACACAAGCCCGGCTCGGCCCACAAATCGAATTCGGCACCAGAGCACGATTGAATTTCATGCCCTGTCTGGCGATTCGGTCGATGTTCGGTGTCTCGATCAACTTGCGTGAATCACCATATGTGCTGATGGCCTGAAACGCATGATCGTCGCAGAAGATCATCACAACATTCGGCTTTTTGACTTCAGCCGATTGAGCCATAGTCGGAACCACGATTGAAATGATCGCAATCAGGCTTCCACGCAGATTCCACCAGAACTTACGCATGGCGTTCCTCATTCGGACGATATCGAAATCACAGACCCAGACGATGAGATGGCAAAAACCGTAGATATTCACCATCCAGCAAGCATCAACCATCGTTTGACAGACGATAGTAGGTATATCTATCAGTGGGAAGATCTTCAGTGAATGTATCTGGAACCGAATCGGAGGGGAAGAGTTGAGTGATGTTTTTTCAAAAATAAAAAAAGGCCGACCGTTGGGATGAATCCATGACAAAAATTTGCTTTCTGAAAAACCTGTATCGAAAAACACGATTCGTTGTCAGTATCATAAATTCAAACTCCCAAAGCATCTGAAAAAAGACAGAAACCTCATGTCAAACCATTCTCGAATCCAAGCCAGATTTGTCCTGCTGCACCACGACTGGCCTGAGAGCCACTGGGATTTTCTGGTCGATCTGGACGAGAAATTCGAGCGTGTTCCCACCTGGTCACTCGATGCACCTCTGCTCGATCAACCACATCACGGAAAAGCTCAGAAACTGGCGGATCATCGACGAATTTATTTTGATTACCAGGGGCCCGTCTCGGGTGATCGCGGAACCGTCCAGCAAATCATGACTGGAACGGCTGAAGTGGTCCTACAGAATCAGGATGTCCTCGAATTCATACTCATAGAATCAGCTGTTTTAATAGGAACTTTATCGATCAAACGTTTGTCTGACAAAACCAACGACATCCATAAGACTCACCGCTATGGAGCAGAACTGGATTGGGAATATCAGTGGTCGCCCATGGTTTGAATCCGAACCAATTCGTCACCCTTCCCCATTTCCATCTGGACTCGATTCCACTTTCCGGTCAAACTCTTAAATATCCAGCGTC
>CAMBZY010000214.1 GCA_945872325.1 Candidatus Kuenenia stuttgartensis
GGAACCACATCGTTACGGAACGATACGGGATCCGGTGCATTCATGCCTGTGACAGAGACTTTGACCATGGACGAAGGGCCGCCTGGGACCTGTGCCATGATGGTCGTGCTGCCGTCTGCAACGGGGATCACCCGTCCGGACTTCAGGACTTTGGCCACTTTGTCGTTGGCTGACGACCAAGTTACATCACGCGTAAAATCGGCACGCTTGTTGCCAGGCAGATCGCCGTTGGCAATCAGTTGAGATGTGGATCGATGCCCCTTGAGGGCAATATCTCCAGGCACAATCGCCAGAGCAGTCGGCTTCGGGGCCGGCTTTGGCTTCTGGTCGGGGATGGTCACAACCACTTTGGTTTTGGGCGGTACGGCTTCAGCCGCAATGGATCCTGACACTTTGGCACATAGAGCCAGTGCAATCAGTTTCGTCAGGATGCCGAGTCTTGGTCGGAGATTCATGGCGGGAGCCCTCGACGCGGAAAATGGGCGGGTCGAGACGTCTTGTCCGGTTCTGGAAATGGATCGAGTGGGATGGATACCACCACAAAGCAAGTTCACAGGGAAAGATGCGGCCTAAGGCAGGTACATCGTCGCGGAGGACGTCGGGAAGGATCAAGGCAAAGCAGTCTCTAGTCAAAAGATATCGACCAGACAAAGCTCTCATAACATATCCTATCATGTTTATCTCGTGAAGGTAAAGCGCAAAATCGGAAATGTTGAACCGGATTTGAGACACTTCAACTCTCCAAATTCAATCGGAGGTTTTTGCGCAATCAGAGTATGAATAAGTTGTTGCGAGTAGATCCCTGTAAACGGAAAGGGTCTCGTTGGCGGTTTTCTCCCAACAAAATTGCAAGCCCCGAGCTTTTGATCTCTGGGCCAGACTGATGCTCCAATCGTCGTCGTGTTCGAGTCTATGGATCAGATTTGCAAGCTCCCGGGCGTTTTCAGGCGAGAAGTAAGCAGCCGATTCTCCTGCCACTTCTGGAAGACTTGCAGACGAGCTTGAAAGGATTGGGCATCCCACGGCCATGGCCTCGACCAGCTGGAGCCCGAATCCCTCGTGCTTGCTCGGGTAGACCAGCCCCATCGCACCAGCGTAAAGGGCGGGCAGGTCAGAGTCGCAGACTTTGCCAAGAAACTGGACCCTGTCACTGAGATTTAAGACTCTGGCCTGTTCCTTAAGCTGTTCGGCATCAGAGGCTGATCCGCCTGCGATCACAACCCGGGTGGAGCTTTCCGAGCTTATTAATCCGATAGCTTCAATCAAAAGCGTAAGGTTCTTACGTTTTTCAAGCCCGCCAACGTAAAAGACGTAAGATTTAGGCTTCAGCTTATAGCGATCCAGAACTGTCTGGATTTCAGCCTTGGTTTGGGGTTTGAATTGAGGATCGGCAGCTTCAGAAATGATTCGGATTTTTGACTTTTTAACGCCGAGATATTCTGTCAATTCCTTCGCTGAAAATTCGCTGACAGTGATGATGCAATCGGATCGGATTCGTGTCTCCCAAAGATAAAATCGGCTGAGAATGGATCGCGGGTTGAAAGTGTCGGCCCATGAACGTTCTTCAAGCATATCTATGGCGTCATGCAGAGTGGCCACTGTGACGCATGGGGCGAACATGGGAAGCCCGAAATGATAAGGCGTATGAAGAATATCGAGCTTCTCTATTCGTGCCATTCGAGGGAGCCATTGCTCTTGCCATTTTGGATAAAACATCGGGCCAGATGTGATTTGATTGAGGTTTTTAGCGATCTCAGGGGCATCGAAAATGGACCGATATTCCGGGCTGACGGGATTCTCGCTGATCAAATACACTGTGGCCTGATTGGTTCTTGCAAGTGCGCTGACCAGATTCACGGTATATCGGTTCCAGCCCCGCATTGCCCCGTTCTCAAGCAGGCGGGCATTGATACCAACTTTTAATTTCTTCATTTTTTGAGTTGCAATCGAGATTGCATCTGTTGGTAGATTGAAATCAGTGAATCCGTCACAGATTCAGGGCCACATTTGAGTTCAATGAGCCGGCGACCCTGAGTGGACAGGCTTGATGCCAATTCGTTGTTCGTTAAAACATCGATAACCGAACGGATCAACTCCTCGTCTGTTTCGCCAGTCATTGCATGTTCACGGTGAACGGCATCCAGCCCTTCAATTCCGGCTTGATTGGTCACGACTGGTAATCCGTAAAGCATGGCTTCCTGGACTTTTACTTTCATTCCGCTACCAGCCGAAGGAGCATAAACCAACGCGTCAGCCTGGTGGAAATAAGGCTTAATGTCAGGTACATTTTCGATCACTTCGATTTCATCGGGTTTGGCAAAATCGTTAAAATGCCTGCACGCATCTCGTCCGACTATCTGTAGAATCGAGTTCGGGACAGCCTTCTTGATTTCCGGCCAAAGGCGTGTCAAAAGCCGATGTGCTGCGGCGTGGGAAGGCGGCCAAAACATCGATCCAATACAGGTGACGATGGGGCGTCCGGTTGGGTGAAATCTTGGCCTGAATTCGTAGTCGTGGATGTTGATTGGTAGTGGGACGACATGAATTTCAGCGGTCGGATGGATTTGCCTGAGCGTTTTTGCCATTTCCTCTGAGAGTACGCGAAAATATCGGTATTTCTGGATTAATTGAGTCTCGGAATAAATGATTCGATTTCGGCTCGATTCCCGAAGTACATTTATGGCTGGTCTGGCAGCATCAAGGTCGGTTTTGAGGAAGTTAAGAAGGCTGACAAGGACTCGGTCAGGGTCAATTTTTCGAGGTAGGGCGTAAGTTGTCCAGAGATGTTCGACATGCGCGATATCGAAATGGTTCTCAAGCCATGATTTGCGGAAGCTTTTCGTTAAACTTCTTCCTGACATATATGAAAGGGGCATGAGCAACCCCTTGATTTTATCGGCCCATCGGCTTCCAGTTCCCGGCGAATGAAGTTCAACGGTTTGGTGAAAGTCAGGGAAGTTTTTCATCAGTTCCGCTCGATCACGATCCAGATCGGTCGAAGTTGCAAACACTTTTTCAAGTGTAATGGGCGAACGCGTACCTTGGTCGAACTCTCTTTGTTTGATGGTTTCAAAGATAGCTGCGAATGATCGGGTTGCTGCGGAAATATTGGGCAGGGGGGGCTCGTTCAGGATCATACCAACGCGAATGGAACTCATGGATAAAACTCATTCTTCAAAATCAAAATTCAGGAACTTACAAGCGATCGGCTTACGCCTGCAATACACAGGCGCAAACTTATAGGGCGTGAGGCAGGGTCAGCGGGAGCGTAGGATCTCCGCCAATCGGGCGACTGGGTAGTTTTCGAGGGTCATGACCACTTCATCGGCTCCAGCGTCGGTCAGCACATTCAGGGGGTTGGTCGTGCCCACTCCCACAGCGTGCATTCCGGCGGCTTTAGCGGCTTCGATACCAAAAACGGCATCTTCAAAAACAACACAGTTTCGAGGATCGACACCGGCTCTTTCAGCCGCTTTCAGAAAGACTTCTGGGTCAGGCTTACCGTTCTGAATGTCTTCAAGACCGACGATTGACTTGAATCGATCTTCGAGGCCGCAGCTTTCGATGGTTAGGAAGAGGTTGGGGCGTGATCCGGAGGAGCCTATGGCCAGGCTGAATTGGTGGGAGTTGAGTGTGTTGAGGAGGTCGTGGACTCCGGCCATGAGTTCGATCTGTCCGCGAGCGAGTTCACGATAGCAGATTTCTTTCAACTCGCCCAAGGCTTGAGCTTCGTCTCTGGGCAGGGTTCTGCCGAAAATTCGTTCGAAAATGGTGTAGTTTGTGAGTCCAAAGGTGTCGCGCACGAAGGCATGATCGATTGGCAGATTTTGACGATTCCCGAACTCCACCCAGGCTTTGGAGTGGAAATCGAGGCTGTCCACAAGCACACCGTCGTGGTCGAAAATGGCTAGTAGAGGAGGTGTCTGGCTCATATTCAGGCAATATCTCAAAAGTTCGGCAGGCTGTTTTTCAATTCAAATGGTCTGCTGGGCTGCCCCTCAAATTTTATGATTTGCTGGTATTAGCTTAGCAAACTAATCAGAATCATTCATATATCATTCATCTGAAAAGCAGTTTACCGTTGCAAAAATGGAACGGTGAACTGCTTCTGATCTGAGATTCAGGAAGCCGATCCAATAATCGCTTCCGCTTCGATTTCCACCATCATGTCCGGATTGATCAGCTTGGAGACTTCCACAATCGCCGTGGCAGGCCGGATCACCCCAAAGATTTCACCGTGAGCCTTGGCGACTTCTTCCCATCGGCTGATATCGGTGACGTAAATTCGTGTCCGAACCACATCGCCAAACGTGGCGCCGGCTTCTGCCAGAGCTTTCTCGATGGTTTCGAGAATCACTTTGGTTTGGACGTAAGGGTCGTTCACGCCTTGAATTCCAGCGGATGTGGAGCTGGTCGTGCCGCTCACATGCACGATGTTCCCAATTTTAACAGCCCTGGAATAACCCATTTTAGGTTCCCAAGGTGATCCAGAGGTGATGAGCTGACGGTTTGACATCGTTTAAACCCTTTTTGATAGATGAGTTAAGGCTGTTTCTGATTACGAATTCAGCAAGCCCTGACTCGACCATGACCGAGTGCATTCAGAGTGAATATAACCGACGATTCAAGCCCCGGCGTGGTGGCCTGGATGGGCCCTTTCAAGGCATCCACAGCCCGATGGGATCATCTTGAGTGGGCTGCAACAGTTATTAGGATTGAAAACCTGGCGGACGGCGGTCATGGCGTTCAGGCTATCGTCTGAGAAAAGCATCTTCATGAATTCGATCTTTTCGACGCCAATCCCATGCTCGCCGGTGGCTGATCCGCCCACGGCGATGCATTCGGAGAGAATTTCGTGGCTTGCTAGAAGAACCCGCTTCACCTGTTCGGCATCGCGTTCGTCGAATAGCAAAATCGGGTGAATATTGCCGTCGCCAGCATGGAACACGTTACCAATACGGAGGTTGTATTTTTCGCTGATCGACTGGATGAAGTGCAGGATGTGTGGCAATTTGGTTCGGGGAACCACACCGTCCTGAGTGCAGAAGGTGGGCGAGATGCGACCGATGGCTCCGAAGGCCGACTTACGGCTCTTCCAGACTGCCATATACTCAGGCTCTTTACGCGTTCTCCATGGAATCCGCTTCTGGACTGTCCCTTGATTTTTAAGGACAATTTCCGCAATCGCATCGGCTTGATCGTCAAGACCAGCTTCGAGACCGTCGGTTTCAATGATCAAAACCGCTCCTGCTTCGGTCGGGAATCCGAAGTGAAATGCTTCTTCCACAGCCTTGATCATCAGATTGTCGAGCATTTCAAGCGCTGCTGGAACGATCCCGCTGGCGATGATATCTGAGACTGTCTGAGTGCAGCTTTCGATGGAATCAAAAACGCCCAGAAATGTGCGGCCAGCTTCGGGGTCGCGGGTCAGCCTGACGATCACTTTTGTGACAATTCCGAAGGTGCCTTCGTGTCCCACCACAAGGCCAATCAGGTCAAGGCCCGGCATCTCTTCGCAAGTCCCTCCAATGTCCATGATCGACCCATCGGGCATGACCATTTCCACGCCCATGATGTGGTTGACGGTCACCCCATATTTCAGGGTGTGTGGGCCACCGGAATTGGTCGCAACATTGCCTCCAATAGTGCAGGCTGTCTGGCTCGACGGATCAGGGGCATAGTGAAAACCAGTTCCACTTAAAGCACGTGTCAGCCAGACATTCACAACACCAGGCTCAACGACGGCAAACCGGTCGCGGATGTTGATTTCAAGGATTTTCTTCATCCGCGTGAGGCTGATCATGACTCCACCACCCACCGCCAAAGTCCCACCAGCGAGAGATGTTCCCGCCCCTCTGGGTACAAATGGAACACCGTGCTTGTTACAAATTTTAACGATATCAACCACATGATCGCGGCATGTAGGGAAAACCACGACATCAGGCACGTTCTTTTCAATGACATACCCATCGCATTCATAGACGATGAGTTCATC
>CAMBZY010000215.1 GCA_945872325.1 Candidatus Kuenenia stuttgartensis
GAACTTGTCGAAACGATAGCGCCAATAACCAAGGCCTGAAAGATCAGGCTCAACCGCCCTGGAATCTGATGGCTTCTGAACATGTCGAGGGACCCTTATCCATGAATTGTCGGACTTAGAGAAGCGGATCTACAAATTCACCACCCAAAGAACCAAGCAATGAGCCTCCACTAGCGACTTAGCTTAAGCGAAATCGCGATCGAATTCCAGTGCATTTAGCGTGATTCTGCTCAAGGGTTTGCAATCAGATCGAGCCGCAAACCCTTGGTTCAAATCAGAAGTCAGGCTCGATTCATCTTGCCAATCGCTTTAGAATCGCATCAACATCGTATACGCAACCGCCCCAGGTGCCTCCACTTGCCGTTTGCAGAGCGGCCCAAAGTCGTGTGTCATCAGGGATTTCAGGATCAGCTGAGAGTTGCGGATGAACGTCTCGTTCTGAGAGAATTTTTGACCCTTCCGTAATATCCAGATCACCGGATTCTAAAGATCCAATCAGATTCAAGGTGCCGGTAAGGTTCAAACGGTCAATGACCAACTGAATCCGGTCGCCATCTCTCACCTTCCCGATCGGTCCACCTGCCAACGCTTCAGGACCAATGTGACCAATACAGGCCCCTGTGGAGACCCCTGAAAAACGGGCGTCTGTCAGAACAGCCACATGCTTGCCAAAGCTTAAATGCTTCAGGGCAGCAGTGATCTGATAGATTTCCTCCATACCGGCACCGGCTGGCCCACGACCAATCAATACGATCACATCGCCTGCCTTGATCGGATTCTCAGACTGACCCTTAATCGCGGCAATCGCTTCTTTCTCGCGATTGAAAACTCTTGCTGGACCTGTCTTTCGATAAACTCCATCGGCATCCACCACAGAAGCATCAATCGAAGTAGACTTAATCACGGAACCCTCGGGCGCCAGATTTCCGCTTGGAAAACAAACGGTGCTGGTCAGGCCCGCTTCATGAGCGGCCTTGGGAGAGAGTATCACCTGGCCCGGGTCAACGCCATCGCCTGATATCAGCAGCTCACGCAAGACCTTACGTCGTTCAGAACTTTCCCAGTCGGTCAGGATTTCATCCACAGTCTGCCCTGTCACCGTGATGGCGTCCAGATGCAGTAGCCCCAGATCTCTCAGGTGGAGCATCACCTCAGGTACACCTCCGGCAAGATATCCACGAATGGTCGGATGAGGCCAAGGACCATTCGGCAGAACGCTGACCAGCCGAGGCACCTTGCGATTCACTCGAGCCCAATCTTCGACTGTCGGGCGTTGCAAACCAGCGGCGTGAGCGATCGCTGGAATGTGCAGAAGTAGATTCGTTGAACCACCAAAAGCAGCGTGAACCACCATGGCATTCTCTATCGCCTTATTGGTGAGCACATCGCGCATCGTCTTTCCAGCCTTGGACATACCAATCAAAGCGTCAGCCGATCTTCGGGCCATGTCAAGCCACAAAGGCTGGCCACTCGGGCATAAAGCTGCGTGTGGAATGGTCATTCCCAGAGCTTCAGCAACCACTTGGCTAGTCGCCGCAGTGCCGAGAAACTGACAGCCTCCGCCTGGACTGGCACAGGCCCGACAACCCATCTCAGCAGCTTCTTCGAGAGTGATTTCACCGTGCGAGAATCTGGCTCCGATAGACTGGACCTTGCCTGCATCCTCACCATTGGTGGGTGGTAAAGTCACTCCACCTGGAACAATTACACTCGGGAGGTTAAGGGTCCCAGCCAGAGCCATCATCATGGCTGGCAAGCCTTTATCGCATGTCGCCACGCCCAGGACCCCCTTCCGCCGAGGCAATGAGCGAATCAGACGACGGAACACAATCGCAGCATCGTTCCGGTACGGCAGGCTGTCCATCATTCCGGCAGTGCCTTGGGTGCGGCCATCGCAGGGGTCGGAAACGGCTCCAGCGAATGGAAGAACGCCGCGTTCACGAAGTCTCAGTGCGGCGGCCTTCACCATCAGGCCAATTTCCCAGTGACCTGTGTGATACCCAAGTGCAATCGGCGAACCATCTTCGGCGCGTAATCCGCCCTGGGTGGAGAGGATCAGATAAGGGTCACCAGCTGTGAGATCGGGCGACCAACCCATCCCCGCATTCTGACTCATCCCAAAAAGATCGCCGGAAGGCCAGTGGCTAAGCATTTCCTCTGTCAGTGGGAGCTTGCCCTGAGGGCCTGCTGCGTTACTTTGGATGCGGTAATCGGTGGCGTTTTCTGATTCAATCCAATTTGGCATGTGAATGTCAGTCGGGGGCTGAGATTAGGGGGAGATCATTTGGCAAGCCATGTGAGTAGTTTGGGAAATCATAACGCAATCGGCGTCAAGTTTCTCGAACTTCGTGAAATAAAGTCAAAGTGACTTCATCAAGCCATGATTTCTGAGATCGGGCTGGCGCGATCCACTAGCGAAATCGGCCGGCCGTCAGGGCTTTGGAATCGCGATTCAGGATCGATTCCAAGTAACGTAAAGACTGTGGCACAAACCTCTGCCGGGGTCACAGGCCGATCCACCGGAGCCACTCCATTTCGATCGGTCCTGCCCAGAACCATTCCGCTTTTCAATCCTCCACCTGCCATGAGGATTGAACTGGCTCGCCCATGATGGTCTCGGCCTGCCTGAGCATTGATTTTTGGGGTTCTGCCAAACTCTCCGCAAACAACCACCAGAGTATCGTTAAGCTGACCGCGAGCATCCAGGTCCCGAATCAGTGCAGCCAGCCCTTGATCCAGAGGAGGCATCAGACGATCCCTCAGAGATGGGAAATTCTGAGCGTGTGTATCCCAACCCAGCCCACCTGAACGATCGTTGATTGTGACATAGCCGACTCCACGCTCAACGAGGCGTCGCGCCAGTAACAGGCTTTGGCCTAGAGGGTTGCGTCCATATTGGTCGCGCGTTGGGTCTGACTCTTCGTCGATTTTGAACGCTTCTTGAGTGGCAGAACTCGTCAGCAAAGCATACGTTTGGTCATCAAATGTGGCTCTGGCCCGAGTGATTTCCGACTGGCCCGCCTGTGAACCCGAATTCAACAAATCAACCATTCCCCGACGCCGCTTGAGACGATCGTAAGTCATTTGGTCAGGTGGTGTTAAATCGCGGACACGAAAGTTGGGCTGACTCGGGTCACCGGGGATATCCAACGGATCGAAAGCACGACTTAGGTAGCCGCTGCCTCCAAACAATGGTCTTGATGGAATGGCGACTTGATTTGGCAAAGCCCCCGACATTCCGCCATAGGTCTTGGCGTAAACACTTCCTATAGAAGGATAAACCAACGCTGGATTTGGTCTCCATCCAGTCAGGATATGGTGACTGGCGCGATCGTGATCCGCCTCAGGACTGGTCAGACTCCGAATCAAAACGGTTTTATCGAGCACACCTGCCATTCTCGGCATGATCTCACTGAGACTTACCCCAGCCAACGACGATTCAATGGACTTGAATTCGCCTTTGACCCCACTTTCGGCATCCGGCTTCGGATCCCAGGTGTCAATGTGCGATGCTCCTCCACCTAACCATATCAATATACAAGAGTTGGGATGCTTTTTGCCGTCGAGTGGGTCCGTGATTGCCAACCCACTTGCCTGATGGCCAATTAAAGCACCTAAACCTAGGCCCAGCCAGGTGCGGCGAGTGAGTCGCAATTGGGCTGGTTGCGTGATCGGAAACATGAACGATTCTCCGAAAATGGCTGGTTTAGTGGTTGAACAAGAATTCGCGGGTGTTAAGTAGTGCCCAGAACAGGTCTTCGACAATCTCTGGACGATTCTTCGAAGTCGAGATCACTTCTTTCCAATGCTTACTCTCAGAATCTGTAGGGAATCGGCAAACTGTTCGTAGGAATAGGTTTTCGACAATTTCCTCTGGCTCTGGCTCCAGATCCATCATTTGACGGACATAGCCACTGACGGCTCCCACTTTGCCATCGACCGTATCAGAACTGATCCACAACAAGCTTTGCCGAAGGCTTGTGGTCGCCCTTCCTCCTGCACTTGACACACAGGCTTCCAATCGGCCACATCTACCAAGTGTGTCGAGCATTGCGCTGGCTGTGGAGGGGTCTTGGATCTCCACTGCTCTCGTACCGGTCGGTTTATTCGTATATCGGTTCGGAATTCCAGTCGCCTGTGCTAATGCGTCTGCAAGTTGCTGTGCCGACAATGTTCTGGGCGACTGAAACGCATTGAGCCGCTCGAATCGGCTATTTTGTGCGTTTGGCAAGCTCGAAGCCTGATAAACCCGCGACTCAAGAATTTCTGTAATCATTGGTCGCATCTGATACTTAAGTTCAATGAACCGGCGAGCCAAAGCATCCAGAAGTTCAGGATGAGTCGGTGGATTCGCAGCAGAAAGGTCGTCAACAGGATCCACCAATCCTGTCGCAAAAAACTGCGCCCAGAGCCAGTTCACAAAGGCCTTTGCCATGAAAGGATTTTCAGCCGAAGTCGCCCAATCCGCCAAAGCGGGCAGGGGGTCGGCGTCTGCTTTAACTGTCGGCTGATTCCCGCTAAGTACAATTGGTGGAACGGGTTCCAGAGTCCGTGGATGTAAGACTTTACCCTCTGGAAAATATCCGATTCGCGTACGTCCCGTCATTTGGCCGGGCATGGGAGCGATTGGCCGAACTTTGGCAAAAAAAGCGGCGAATTGGTGCGACTGAGTTTGCGTCCAGACATCAAAAGGGTGGTCGTGGCACTGGGCACACCGAAGCCTGATACCGAGGAGACGTTGGGCTGTAAGCTGACTGGCTGTAATGGGATCGATGTTCTCAAGGCTATAAGCTGCGGCAGCACTTTCTTTGCTGGACGGATCTCCACGGGTCGTCAAAAGATCACGAACCATTTTGTCCCAAGGAGCCTGCTTTTCGATTTGATCCTGAAGCCATAGCAAATAGAAAGGCGCAGAATTGCCTTGCCGTGCTGAGCTGATCTGTAAGAAATCGCCAAACTTAAGTGACCAGAATTTGGTAAAGTCGGCATCCTTAAATAGTTCTGCAATCACTCTTTGGCGTTTATCGGGCGACGAGTCTTTAAGAAATCGACGGGTTTCCACTGGTTCTGGTAATCGGCCCACCAAATCCAAAGTTACTCGGCGTAAAAAAGCGGCATCGCTGGTCAGCGGGCTTGGCGGGATGTTTAGACCTTGCAGGTGTCTGGAGACAGTTTTGTCAATGTAAGAGTCACTCTTAAGCGTCTCAAATGCCGACGCGTCAACCAGAGGTCCCGGCAATGAAACTCGAGCTGTTTTGACCTGAGAGCCATATCTGACCACGATGTCCGTCTCGCCCGACTCCAAAACGGTCAATCGCCCGAACGGGTCGACGCGAGCCACTTTATCATCAAGTATCTTCCATGTGGACCATGCCGACACGTCACGTTCGGAACCGTCGTTAAACTGTTCTATGGCCTTGACTTGGTATTCGCCAGCCTGACCTGCCTGAATCGATTCCGGAGTGATTTTTAGAGACTTCATCAGGCGTTTTTTGGGAGCATGTTCCGAAGCACCTGCACTGAGCCAGCTTTTTATTCTCGTAAAGTCAGCCGATGACGGATCCATCACCTGTCCACCACCATGTGGCACCAGACCTGACGCTTTCCTTAAAATCAAGCTCGAAGAAGCATCAATCATGTCGATCCGACGGGCCGCCGAGTCCTTCACAATCGCCTTGAAATCCTGCTCAGGGGCATATCCAAAGAGAGAAAGTTTAAACCCATTTTGCCCGTCCAACCGGCCGTGGCAGCCACCCGAATTGCAACCATGGCGTGTTAAAATGGGTAGAATATCGTTCGCGAAATCGATCGACTCAGGCTCGAGCACCTTCACCGATTGAACAATCAGCCGGCCTTGAGCATCGTTGGACTCCAACTGGGTCACACCTAATTCGACGGCCTGAAACAAGCCATTACGATCGACCTTCAGCGATTTCCCCTGCTTTATTTTCCATGGATTTGCTGATGGGAGAAGAAA
>CAMBZY010000216.1 GCA_945872325.1 Candidatus Kuenenia stuttgartensis
AACACAAACCCTTGTATCCCATGAAGAACAGTCAGGGATACAAAACAAGAAAACGGATGAAGGCATAAAAATAATGGGGTCTCCTTCAGTAGCAAGCGAATTAGACTGGGGCCCCCAAAAAAACAACGGACAATCGTCATTACTGCAAACACTCAAAAAAATGGGGTCAACGTATACCCCAATTGAGCCCAGGCTTTTGCCTTGCCCTCATTTGAAAGTTTTATCTGCCGATGAGCAACTTATAAGTAGGATGCTTTGCGTGGTCTACGTAGAGAAGTCTCATCTCGTGATTCGATGGAAGATGGTCGCAGTAGTTGCGAGCAGTCCAAAACACACGTGTTGTAAAGGGCTGTCAAAATGACATAAACCCTTAGTATTAAAAAGAACGAGGACGACGGGGCTCGAACCCGCAACCTCCGGCGTGACAGGCCGGTGCTCTAACCAGTTGAGCTACATCCCCAACACTCTTTCGAGTTGTCGTTTCGAACTCTTTCAGATCACCGTTGGAGTTCGTTTCGACAGTTATATAATAGCGTATCGTCAGCCTTTGTCAACAATCTCTCGAAAAAGTCTTCACACAATGTCACAAGTCCAGTCAAACCAACCTGTTCCACCGTTCATTTTAACGAATGATGACGGCTATCATGCCCCTGGAATGGCCGCCCTCAGGGATTCTGTAAGCCGATTGAACGCAAAATTCCTAGTCGTCGCCCCTGCCGAGGCTGTCTCAGGATGCGGCCATACTGTCACCACTCACGCCAAAATCATCTCCTCACCGGAAGATAAAGGTGGCTGGTCCGTCGCCGGTACGCCTGCCGATTGCTCCAGACTGGCCATTCATCAATACGCAAAGTCCTCTCAATGGATACTTTCCGGAATCAACGCCGGAGGCAATCTGGGTGTCGATATCTTCCACTCAGGCACCGTCGCCGCCGTCCGCGAAGCCGTGTTTCATGGCCGAAAAGGGATCGCCATCTCGCACTATATCGCCAAAAATCACTCCATCGACTGGGATCAAGCCTCACAGTGGGCATCCGTTGTGCTGAAAGTCTTGCTGAATCGTGATTTACCAGAAAACACCTTCTGGAATGTCAATCTGCCCTGCCTGCCACAAGGCTCGCCCATCCCTGAACTTGTCGATTGCCCGTGGGATCGCTCACCACTCCCACTCGACTACCTTTATGACGCAAACTCAGCCGCATATAGTGGGATCTATCACAACCGGCCACGCGTCATAGGTGCCGATGTGGACGTCTGTTTCGGGGGGCGCATCGCCATCAGCCTCGTTCATATCTGATAGAGCCAAGCGTTCTGTTCGTTTTGCCGGGACCACTCTCTGGCTGAACTCAACGATTGGAGCGCATAATAGACGTATCGAAACATAGAGATTCGCGAACCGGCCTCCGCTTGAATTCGTGATGACTATTCCCGACCACCATCAAGATCCTTCCAAATTCCGTAACTATGAGTCGACCATGATTATCCGCAAGTGCTTTGGTATTGGATGTTTCGCTGCTGTCTCACTGATCGGTTGCGGCGAACCTCCACAGATTCTTCCTGCTGCCCCTCCAGGCATTGAAGTCACTGAAGTGGCTCCCCCACAAAATGCGGATGACGCACCTTCCGCGATTGGCGAAAGCGCGATCACTGCCAAACGACTTGGAGAAAACAAGCCTCCTGTCAACCTGACACCTCCTCCCGGAACTTCGCCTGACGAAGCCGCAAAAGCAGGCCTCAAAATCGAAGTCCTGACAGAGGGTAAAGGCGAAGGTGCCAAGGTGGGCCAAAAAGTGAGCGTCCACTACACTGGTAAACTCTCTACGGGATCAACCTTCGATAGTTCTGTGGGACGCCAGCCATTTGAGTTCAGAATCGGCGAAGGTTCAGTCATCAAAGGTTGGGACGCCGGTTTGCAAGGCATGAAAGTCGGCGAAAAACGCAGGCTAACCATCCCCTCTGAATACGGTTACGGCAAGAGAGGCTCTGGAGCAAAAATCCCGCCCGACTCAACCCTGGTCTTCGACCTGGAACTTCTCAAAATCAACTGATTTTTAGATACCACCAGTTTATAACCTGAATCAAAAGGCCGCTCTGCTCATCTAGAGCGGCCTTCCATTTCACACTTGCCGATTAACAACAGAAAGTCTTGATAAGACACGCCTTGTGGCCCCCAGAGTCAAACTGTTGCCCGTAAGTGACCAAAGCTTCTTTAACGACAGATGCCCGGGAAGCTGATACGACTGCGGAAAATCTAAAAAACGCAGGATTTCCCTTGGAGCAAAACGCCTTACGCCCGATCGACCAGGCAGCCATAAATACGAGCCACATCGCGTCGGGCTCCTTCCATAAGCCGATGTGAAGCAGTTAGTTGTGACCTGATCTTCCTCACGATCCACTATCTGGACTGCATTCGCATATCGTTCCATAAACGCTTCGTTTACAAGTAGTTCTGAATTCTCATCCTGCTCAGGATCAATAAAATCCATCGTTCCAATGGGCGCAACTGGGGTCTGTATTGGAGGCGGTTCGACCAAGCCAGCAGATCCATCCAGTGATCCTGCCAGATAGAACCTCTGACGGCGATTGGGCCAGCCCCACTGAGTCGGGCAAACCACCTCTTCCGTAATGGTATAACCACATTGACACATAACATTTACAAGAAGTTCACGAGACTGACTTCCGGCAAAGCCAGGCACATTTTCCATTGCCAGATTGGGCGGTCTGAGTTCCTCGATCAGCCTTAATAAGCGTGCCAGAGAGGCCGATCGTGGGTCGTCCATGTCGAGCTTTTTACCTAAGACCGTATGAGGCTGACACGGTGGGCTCATCCACCACAGATCAGCCGCCCCCCATCGGGCGACCTGAGTGGCGGTCAGCTTCTCGATATTCTTGACATAAACCTTGTGGTCAGGAAAGTTTTGCTGATATACAGAAACGGCATCAAGGTGATTATCCACCGCCGCGATCACTTCAACACCAGTCCCCAGGGCAGCTGAAGCTCCACCAATTCCACAGTGCCACTCAATCACCCGTAAAGCCATATTCCAATGCACCTTGCATGACATCTAAAGTTCAGATTCAGACAGGAATCACAACACTCAATTGGCTCAGGATTTTGACAAGCCCAAGCAGAGGGAGCCCGGTGATGGCGTTATAATCATCGGCCTGAATCCGTTCAAACAGGGCAATTCCAGCCTCCTCCAGCTTATACGAACCGGCACAGTCAATCGGCATGTCGCGTTCCACATATCTTTGCAAAGCCTCACGATCCAATCGCCTCATCGTCAGATAAGAGAGGTCGAGATGCGAATGCACCTCCCCATCAGGACCGACAACCGACATGGCTGTTACCAGCGTATGCGTACTACCTGAAAGCACTTCCAACTGATCAACCGCCGCTTCAACGGTTCCCGGCTTGCCCAAAACTCGTCCATGGATGGTGGCAAGTTGGTCTCCACCAATCACAATTTCACCCGGGTACCGATCAGCCACAGCCCGGGCCTTGGCCTCGGCAAGTTTCACGGCCAGTTCGATTGGGTCCGAAAATTCTTGTTTGAATGCTTCTTCATCGACCCCCGGCGCGATACACTCAGGCGATAGCCCAATCCGCTCAAGCAGGGCTTTTCGATACTTCGAAGTACTGGCCAGGATCAGTTTCGGCATGGGTCGCCCAAATTCCAAAAATCGACAGAAACCGTCCACGAGTCGACCAACCGAACCGATCCGTCAAGGATACGATCAGGTTGGCCCCGACTCCTATTATGTCACTCACAAGGCTGATTACCGCAACCCTCACGAACCCATTATCCGCCGATTGTTAGACAAATGGACGCAGGACGAGTCTCCTCCGATCTCGTCAAACCTACTGGATCTTGCGTGTGGATCAGGCGAAATCAGCCACTTTTTCCAGACTTTGGGATTCACCAAAATTGACGCCATAGACCCTTTTACAGCCGAGGCTTACAACAATCGTACAGGCTTGGTGGCTGCCCCTCACGATTTCGCCGCAATCGCGGACGGTGCCATCAGCCACAGATTTTACGACTACATTTTTTGCTCGTTCGCCCTTCATCTGGCTCAGCAAAGCCGGCTTCCTGTCATCTGCATGAATCTGGCAGAAATCTCGGATCACCTGATTATCTTGACTCCTCACAAACGCCCGGAAATTCGGCCTGAATGGGGATGGAAGTTGAGGCACGAACAGCTTTTGGATCGAGTCAGACTCCGTCATTATGAATCCTTGAAGCGTCTCTTGAAAGATCAGCCCTAAACACTCCAAAAGACGGTTCAAAATCGATACGAAATCGTTCCAGAAACTTCCAATCCCGTGGATCGAATCAAGCCCAGCCTACTTTTTTAGGCATTTCTGATATATGATAGAAGTGAATATTCAGATGCGATTTCGAAGATGATCCGTCGATCGCACAACACCAGAAAAAAACTGATTCCCCCATGTCAAAATCACTGCCGGACTTAAAGCGACTCAACCTCATCACAGACCGCCCTGAAGCGCTGGCTGTAATGGAATCTCTCCGAAAAAGCCTTTCGCCACGCGGTGATATCGTGAGCCCCCGGGGTCGCGAACTGACCATGAAAGTGTTTGGAGAAGCCCTGGCACCCGTTGCCGTGGTCGACCGAATCCTCTCCGACATAAGTACTTCCGGCATCTCCGCACTCTTACGCTACACAGAGCTGCTGGATGGCAAAAAACTGACTCCTGAGACCATCAGGGTCTCGACATCCGAGATGGCAGACGCTGCCGCGCACGTAAGACCAGCTTATACGTCGACCATCGAGAGCGTAAAAGCGAACGTCCTGAAGTTCCAGAAGTCGATCCTCCACCACGACTCCAAGCCTCTGACAGAGATTGATGGCCAGATCTGGCTCAGATATCGCCCTCTGAATCGGGTGGGCGTATGCATTCCGGGCGGTGCAGCGGCTTATCCTTCAAGCCTGGTGATGACTGTCGTGCCTGCTCAGGCCGCTGGGGTCAAAGAAATTGCGGTCGTGGTGCCACCCACCGAATTTGGAGGATACAATCGCGAACTGCTTGCTGCCTGTCATATATTGGGCGTGAAGGAAGTTTACAGGGTCGGTGGAGCTCAGGCTGTTGGTGCACTTGCATTTGGGGTGGATGGCATTAAGGCGGTCGATAAAATTGTTGGCCCCGGGAACCTTTTCGTCGCACTTGCGAAAAAAGCCGTTTTTGGACACGTCGATATCGACTCCATCGCCGGCCCAAGCGAGGTTCTTCTGATTGCCGACGAATCGGCCAATCCTGACTTTATTGCAGCCGACCTGATCAGTCAGGCAGAGCATTCGCCGGGTTCGTCGCTTTTGGTCACTTGGGTCCCCGAGCTGATTGAAGCCGTTGCCACCGCACTTGAAGCCCAGCTCTTACAACTTTCGCGGGGCGATCTGGCTCGAGAAAGCCTTGAACAGTACGGGGCACTCGTACTTGTCAGAGACGAGGCTGAGGCCGTCGAGCTTTCCAATCAAATGGCCCCAGAGCATTTGCATATTTCCACCTCAAACGCGGTTGCGCTTTCAGAGCGTCTGACAAACGCTGGAGCCATATTCATGGGCCACCATACACCGGTTGCAGCTGGAGATTATGCTGCAGGCCCTTCGCACGTATTGCCCACCGGCGGCACTGCCCGATGGGCGAGCGGCCTCACTGCCAATCACTTCCTGCGATCCACAAGCATGATCCACCTGACTGACAATGGCTTGCGACAAATCGCTGGCTCAATCACTCATCTGGCGGATGTCGAGGGCCTGACAGGCCATAAGTCGAGTGTCACGGTGCGTACAGAAAAAACGAATTAATTCGCATCACGAATATTGGCAAAAGGGAATATCAAATCAATGAGCCTTGTCATTCGGCCCGCTGCACCTGAAGACTGCCCAACGATTGTATCTCATATTCGCGAATTGGCGGTATT
>CAMBZY010000217.1 GCA_945872325.1 Candidatus Kuenenia stuttgartensis
TTATAAGAATAATCGGTGAACGATTTAAAGCCGGCTTCACGGCTGATTTCGACGCGCAGTCGGTGGAGGTCGTCAAAAAGATCGTCGAATTTCTGGCGTTCCTTCAATCGTCGCATGGCCACAATCAGCCAGGCTTCCACGCGAGTCGCACGGTCTGTATCTTCCAACACAGGAGCCATTTGCGGTGGTGTGCGTTCTTGACCTTTCCAGGGGACGGTCATGGCTCCAACCAGTTTTTGATATTGCTGGGTCAGTTCGCTGACTCTGGTTTCTTTCGGAATATTGGCTTCCCGATAGAGGCTTTTGCGATTCTCCAGAGCCCGATCCATTAAAATATAAGTCTCTTTGAGTAATTCGGGTCGGAACGGGCTATCGAGATATTTATTCCGAAGTGTTTGGCCGATGGGCTTTAAGTTCGGTTCGATATCGCGAACGAACGCCAGGTGGGCTTGTTCGCGAGCAGGGTCGTCCGTCTTAAGGGTCATGGCTACGTAGCGCTTGTTACTGACTTGACTTACGGCGGCATCAAGTTCGTCTTTGGCTTTCATCCAGGCGATCAGGTCGTTCACGCTTTGAATCGGCCAATCTTCCAGCTTTTGGTACCAAGGGCCAATTTCAGGCCAGGTTTCGAGGCTGGCATCGGCTGGCAACCATTGTCGAGGAAATTTAAGAGGTTCATATATCATGGTCATGTTCGGTGGAATCCGCTGAAAATCTTATGGATCTGAATAGGTTCGGGTGGACATCATCTGGAGAATGTCTCGACTGGTTGTCATAATACCGTCAATTGGTTGCTGTTAAAAGCTCAACAGATGGTTTTCTGGTAGTTCGGCAGGGTGGACGCCTGGTTTTCAACGGGGCCAGAGTAGAAAGAATCCGACCCAGGTGAGTGCGCCGACACCGATCGCACAGGCGAACAACGTAATTGTTGAATGAGTTAGAAGATGGATTCCATTGTGACGGGACGGATTGTCGCCGAATCGGCCCAGAAGGTCGAATAATCGAAGGATCGAATGCAGGCAGAGGGCGACGATCCCAGAGCCGACCACCATCACGATGAGCGTGGCCCTGGTGGCTTCGGAAGTGGTCCAAAGCGCGAAAGCCAATGCCATGATCGCAATGCCCAGGATCATCTGCCAGAGGTTCATGTGTTGATTGGGCCTTATGTGGACGGAATTTGGGGGTATCAGAAGAAGCTGTCTGGTTGGATATGGTAACCGATTGGGAGGTGGGTTGGGGGGATTAAAATGCAGCGATTTTGAGGAGATTTGAGAATCAGGGTTGACGGTCTCATCCGTGCATTTCATGATAATGCCTTGAGCGGATCAGATTTTCGAGGTTCGCTCGATCATGCCCCACGGTTTCATGACATCTCGCCTGACGATCCAAAACCGTTTACACTCCTCAACTTCGGTAAGAAAAACATGAGTTCGACGCACACATACCGCTTCACTTTCGGGCCTTGGAACATCAGCACCGGTGCCGATCCGTTTGGGCCACCGGTCAGGCCTGAAATGGCTTTCGCTGAAAAGATCAGGCAATATAAAAAACTTGGATTTGACGGTGTCCAGTTCCACGATGACGACGTGGTGGCTTACGACCTTCCAGAATCTGAGAAGATGAAGAAAGCGGCAGAGCTGAAGAAAGTTCTCGACGACGAAGGTTTGTTCGTCGAAATTATTGCCCCTCGCCTCTGGGAAGATCCCCATACAGCCGACGGTGCATTCACTTCAAACTGCCCAAAGGATCGTCAGTACGCTCTCGACCGAGCCAAGCGTTGCGTCGATCTGGCCAAGGTCATGGACTGCAAGAATTATGTCCTATGGCTGGCCCGTGAAGGCTCTTATATTCGCGAGGCCAAGTGTGCCAAAACAGCTGTGGGCCGGATTGCCGACGCTTGGAATACGATTTTGGAGCACGATCCAGAGATTCGGGTTCTTGGGGAAGCCAAGCCTAACGAGCCTATGGATCAAGCTTATTTGCCGACAGTCGGGCACATGATCGGGCTGGCTTACAAGACGGTCGATCCAAGCCGTTCCGGCGTACTGATCGAATCCGCCCACTCGATTCTGGCTGGACTTGATCCTGCCGACGACATGGCTTATGCCCTTTGGCATGAGAAGCTCTGGAGCGTTCACCTGAACGACCAGAACGGCCTTAAGTACGATCAAGACAAGACCTTCGGTTCAGCCGACCTGCGTCGCGCGTTTGATCAGGTCTGGGTGCTTGACAAGAGCGGATATGGCAAGAACGGTGAAGCTGTGGGCTTGGACATCAAGGCCATGCGTGCCACGAAGTACGAAGATTCCACCAAGCACCTCTCCAACAGCCGGACGATGTTCCTGGCCCTTCTGGAGATCGTTCGAAGTGTGGACGAAGCCAAGGTGAATGAACTTCGCGACAACCGTCAGTACGAAGACCTGGACCTGATGATCCTGAAGGCTCTTATGGGCCGTTGATCTGAAAAGTCGAGTCTCGGAAAAATTTAAAAAATGAAGCCTTTGACTTTGCGGTCAAGGCTTCATTTAGTTTTTATTTGGATGACTTTGTTTTACCGGCCATGTGACGAACATATTTTACGATAGCTTTTAATTCTTGAGGGCTCAGCGATTTGCCGAAGGCTGGCATGACACCTTGAGGGCCGCCCTGGGTGATGATTTTTAGGACAGATTCCTCGTCATCCCCATATTTCCAAGGCTCATCACGCAGGTTTCGAGGCTTGATTGGAGTGGAGAACGCCCGGGGGCCATCGCCCAGGCCCTGAAGCCCGTGGCATGCCACGCACTGACGCATGTAGACATTATAGCCTGATGTAAGTACAGGGTCAGACTTAACTTCCGGAGGTGGTGGAGGGGGCGGAATTCGGAGCGAGAAGAAGATCATGCCTGCCAGAACCACCATGCAGAAGATTACGAAAAAGAAGTATCGGCCAGGCCCAACTTCATTAAGGGGCAAATCTTGCGGTGGGATCTGTTGCGGACTTGTCATATTCTTTCCTGTCAAATGGGGCACGAATCCGCGAATATTATCTGAGTCATCCTAATGAATCTGAGGATGGGTTGTCAAATTGAAGGTTATTGTATGCCTGAAACAAATGATGGAAGAGAAATTTGATCAGAGGGATTTATCTCGCATGAATTTAAATCATTTGGGGTAAATGATCAGGATCTCCGGTTTATGCATTTGAGGAAACAAGATTGCCCCTTATACGGGACGTCCTGTGGGCAGGAATACGACGACAATAATCCCGTGGACGCAAAAAACAGCCTTGATCATTTTCAGAGAGAATCGTGTTCATGGTCACTTCAAGTCTAGTGGATCAGACCATTCATCAAATCAGCGCGAAACGAGTCCCGTTTGAAATGGATAAAGTACAGGCTTCAAAGCCTTTGAAAATCAAGCGCCGTAAGAGCTCAAAGCCTGTGAGTGGTTTAGATGGTCTGATTGGGGATGCCGTATCCATACTTTCTAAAAGACTGCAAGCCAGTCTCTTAAACCACGGCCATCACAATACATCAGAGATTTCCAGCCTTGTTTCAGCATTGTCAATTGCCCGGATGGCTTTCCCTGGGTTGCCTGAGGAGCGGCTGGAAGATGTCAGGGAAGATTCCGTGACACATGCACCAGTTCCGTCCGAATCTGTCGTTGACTATCCCAGTAACGCAAGATTAGGTCGTTTGGACGAAGTCGATGCGTTTCGCTGGCGAAAAGAGCTTGAAGATTTATGGAAGAATCACATCATCAAGGATGAGTTGCATCAGCCAGTGGTACGTTCGCTTGGAGTGCCGGTCATGACCATTGTGAACCATATTCGCGATGGATCGGCATGGGATACCATTCGTAAACTCTATCCTGGTCTGGTGATGGACGATATCAGAGCCTGTGCCAGCATGGCAACGGAATGTGGATGGCTGACCGACGATTGAAATGATTTGTGGAACTTTGAAATAAAAAAGCGTGACTATCATAGTCACGCTTTTTCTAATATCAATTTCAAACAGGTGGCTCGTGCCAGGTTTAACCTCGTCGAAGGACTCTGCCTGAATTCAGGCCAGTCAATTCGCCATCCTTCAAAACACATGCCCCGTTGACCCAGACGTGGGGAATTCCGGTGGCCAGGGCTGTTGGTGTTTCATAAGTGGCGTGATCTTTGACGTTTACAGGGTCGATTACGGCAATATCGGCAGCAAATCCTGTGCGAATCATGCCCCTGTCGGTCAGGCGATAACGGCGGGCGGCGTGTGCTGAGAGGTGAGTGATGGCTTCAGCCCAATCGTAATCGGCCAATTCACGGGTATGAAGGCTCAGGTAGCGGGCGAATGCACCCCAGCCACGTGGGTGAGGATGCTGGCCCCGGTAAATTCCGTCGGAACCGGCCATATGTGCTGGATGCCTGAGAATGGCCCTCATATCCGCTTCAGTCCGATCGCCGGGCCTGAAATTGACAATTCCAACGGCCATTTTATTCGCGACAAGAATATCGCATACGAATCGGCCTGGAGTGGTGCCGGCAATCGCAGCTGCGACAGGCACAGTTTTCCCTGCGGCCCATTCCCAATCGGGGTGATCCACCATCGCAATGGTTGTGGTTTCAAGAGGATAAGGCTTATTGGTGTTGAACCACTCGGCTTCAAGCTGTTCGACCACCTTAGGGTCGGAAAGTCGTTCCACAGTGGCATCCACTCCACCTAGCTGAACCCAGCCGGGCAGGGCGACCATGGCCAGAATGGTGCTTCCACGGAGATATGGATAGGTGTCGAACGTGAGATCGAGGCCTTCCGCACGGCCTTTGTCGATGAGGCTCAGAAGCATATCGGCAGGGCCGTTGAAGTGGGAAATGTGTCCTGGGCAATCCGACTTCCGACAGATTTCAAACACTTCCTTCATCCCAACCTCAGCCTTAGGCCCATATCCACGCATGTGCGTGACATATACGCCGCCCAGGTCGCGAATCTCTTTGCACAGTTCTGCGAGTTCATCGGCATCTGCATAAAGACTTGGAATATAATCGAGACCCGTAGAAAGTCCGACGGAGCCAGCTTCCATGCCTTCGCGGACCAGTTTTTTCATTTTCTTGAGTTCGTCGGCCGTTGGCTTTCGTTCCTCAAGGCCCATGACTTCCATTCGAACGTTCCCGTTCGGAATCAGATAGGCCATGTTCAAGGGCGTGGTGCGGAGAAATCGATGGAAGTAATCATCGTATCCCGACCAGTTGTAATTCAGGTTCGAGGGATTCCCATTAAAACCAACGGTGTACCGTCGCATATGGTCCATGACTGGTGGCGATGCAGGCGCAAATGCACTCCCATCCTGACCATTGATCAGAGTGGTTACGCCCTGTCTCAGGCAGGCCTGGGCGACTCGTTCTGTGTCGGCCAGCATCATCAAATCGCCATGCACGTGAGCATCAATAAAACCAGGCACCACATAATGGCCGGTCACATCCACTTCCTGAACGCCTTTGGCTTCGTCGAGCCTGCCAATGTCACCGATCATGGAATCGGTGATGGCCACGTCTGCCCTGTATGGGAGTGCGCCGGAGCCGTCGATGACCCAACCGCCGCGAAGAATCCAGTCGAAATGCATGTGGTTAACTGTCCTGATATTGGTTTCTAGAATGTCCAGTCAGATTTGATCGAAAAGAATCACGGCACGCCTGGTTCACGAGCTCTCACAAGTTCGACTTTGCGGATATGCAAGTCAGATGACTTCGGCGAATCTTTCAATTGCAATTTCAATTGATGACCACCCGCTTTTAATTCCATAGGATCGAACAGCACCTGTGGTAGATATTGATCCATGGAACCGGTGGAATGGATCGGGCCAAGCCGATTCTGGTCACCAATTGAAGCGTTGAATACCGATTTACCGGCATTCCTGTCGTCGGTTAATGCATAATGCACAACCACCTGATACCATCCT
>CAMBZY010000218.1 GCA_945872325.1 Candidatus Kuenenia stuttgartensis
AATCTACTTAATTGAATCGTTTTTTACCGATCCAGTGGCAATGGCTCAGCCAAAAATGCGGATTGCCAATTTTCGAGACTTTTTAAGCCTGAACTGTCGTTGTTTAAAAGCAGTTTGCCCCGAAAACGCGACCTCAAGATCACACCCCTCTCCATGGAATAGCCTAATGTCCATGTGTGCTGAGTACTGCCTGAGGCCGACCGATAGCGTCGACTGATATCAAACGGATGCGCAGAGTCCAGAAATTGCACACTTTTATCTTTGCTATAGATCATACCCGGCGGCCAATCTCTCGTTTCAGCATAACCAGTCACTGTTTCATCGGTTTCAAAAGCAACCTGACTTGCAAGCCATTCAGCAGTTCGGCCATCACCGGAACGTAACTCGGCGGCTTCATCTCGTGTCGCAACCAGCCATTTTCCCGGAGGTTCCGGCACAGATAAAGCAGTCGACACAACGCCCACCTCGACACCATCAAGCACGCCTACAGATCGTGTCATGGCTTGCAATTGCAGGTCAAATTGGTCATTCGCAGTGGGTGTCCATGCATATCGAACCGTAGTTTCATGCCATCCTGCAGGCGAAAATGTCAGTTCGACACGATCGCGAACAATTTCCATTTGAGAAATGCTGGACTGATCGAGATTACCCGGTTCGCCAGTACCCTCCGCCGTAATCCCCAAAGCACCAAGAAATGGTCCTGAAAACATATTCGCCTGAGCGTGTTTCCAGTAAAGCCCAGGAATGGCATCGGCCCACTTCAAAACCCATCTACCAGACTCAGGCGTGCGGGAAATTAGCTCCAGCCCTTCGGAAGTTTCTTGCCAGAGGCTCATTTTTGCTTTCCCCTTCGTACTTCCAAAAGCCATGCAGGTTTGCTCTTCAACAGTATCAAGATCCTAATTTACCATAAATCAGCCTCGAATAAACGTGCCGTCTTGGAGATATCAGAAGATTTATTCCCGGTTCGTCAAATTCCACCCTTGACTTCGTTTGTGAATTTAGGTAACTTAATTCGTTATACCAACCGGTAAGTAGGCATCACTGACGAGGCACACGTTTTGGTCGCGAAGATCTCAGATCAAGCTCTGATTGACAGCAGTCGTGCTGGTGAACCGTCACCAACGGCGGCTCAGCACCTTGGCCAAACAGCTCTTAAGCTCTTTGCCCGCAAAGGTTATACAGCGACATCGGTGAATGAGATCGTTGAAGCGGCAGGCGTCACCAAGCCGATGCTCTATTATTACTATGGCAGCAAAGAGCAATTGGCTCGAAGGCTGGTGGTGGAGCCTCTTGAGAAGCTCACCGAGAAGCTGAAAGCTCTGGAGTTTGACTCTGCGGATCCGCTTGACCGCGAAATTGGCTGGCTCACGGCCCAACTCGAATTTTGCCGGGAAGATGCGGACCGGGCGAGGTTCGTTTTCGCCCTTTACTTCGGCCCTTTGGGGGCAGAACTTGCCGACGCTGTTGCGGATTACGGCTATCGTGCCAAACAAATCATTCTGAACATTGCCAAATCTCGACCGCATTTCGTGGATTCCTGCGACGAATTGATCCACGATTACGTTCGGGCCATTCATGGACAAATGGTATCGACTGCGATCGAGATTCTCTACACTGACCCTGATTCACCGCTCTGGCAAGTCTCCGCTCACGATCTGGCGGTTCGTCTGATCACGGATCTTGATCAGGGCTATTTGAATTCTTCCAACAAGTCCGGTTAAACCTGGCTTGAATGGCATTTCCCATCCCGCAACTCACTTCACCACACTTCACCTGACGACGGAGAGACAAAATTGCTGGGCTTCATGCGTAATCGCTCAATCACTCTGCTGTTAGCTTGTTCCGCTGGCTTTTTGCAACTGACAGGTTGCAGTAAAACAAAAGAGGCCGTCACAGCCGATTCTGGCCCCAAGGTTATCCCTATCACGGTGAAGCCTTTGGAGCGAAAATCCATCGAACGGAAAATTGATGTAGTGGGTAGCCTTAAAGGCTGGGAAGAGTTTCAGCTCGGCGCGAAAAAAGGTGGACGCGTGTTGAAAATCCACCACGATATCGGCGACCGGGTTAAACCAGGCGAAGTGATTATTGAAATTGATCCCGTCGATTCAATGCTTTCTGTCGTTCAGGCTGAGCGTAATATGCAGGCTGAACTGGCTCAGATTGGGTTGAAGCAGTTGCCTTCTAATCCAGCCGCATTTGACGTCGATACCGTGCCTTCTGTGGTACGTGCCAAGGTCGAGCTGGAACGAGCCATGCAGAACCTGACCCGTCAGCGTGCAATCAGCCAGCGTAACGCCGGCTCACTTCAAGAATTGCAAAATTCCGAGAGCGACTTTAAATCGGCTGAAGCCGGCCTGGAAGCCGCTCGCGTGCAGTCCTCAGCGATTCTTGCAGGTGCTCGCGTGGCTGCTGCTGCTCTGGACGTGGCCCAACAGTATCTCAAGGATTTAAATATCCAGGCTCCTCAGCCTAAAACACTTCCTCCCAATGGCCTTGCATTTCAATATGCCATTTCCAAACGCATGGTCTCCGAAGGCCAGTACATTCGGGATGGCGAGCCGATTGCAGAGCTCGTTATCGAAGACACATTAAAATATGTCGCCAAGGTTCCTGAACGGTACTCAAATCAAGTCTTTCTTGGCCAGGAACTTACATTAAGAGTTGCATCGTTTGAGGATCGCACATTTACAGGCAAACTCACGCGAGTGAACCCAACTGTTGATCCGATTTCACGTACATTTCAAGTGGAAGCCACGATTCCGAACCCCAAAAATGAGCTTCGTCCAGGCGGGTTTGCCAAGGCCGATATTCTGATTGATCGCAAAGGCTCCGGAGTCGTTGTACCAATCGAAGCTGTGGTGCGAACAGTGGGTGTGACCAAGATTTTTCTTGTGGTTGACGACGAAAAATCCGCATCAAAGAAAACCGCCAGGGAAATACAAGTCACAGCGGGTACTGAAGGTGCAGGCTGGATGGAAATCATTGGTAAACTGCCAGCATCAGGCGAGGTTGTGACCAGCGGCCAAAGCCAGTTGGCGGATGGAACACCTGTGCGAATTAAAACTCCGGAAGAGGCTGATGACGCAGGGAAATCCAATACCGTGAAAACCGCTGAACCAAAGGCCGATGCAGCCAAGGTGAAAGCCGCTGAGCCAAAGGTTGATGCAGCCAAAACGGCACCGGTTGCAAAATAATCAGGATTTTCCACTCCGGCAGTCTCTTTAGTGCTCAAGAGACTGCAATTCAAGCATCTACCCGGTACATTCGCCAGATCAATCCAGTTTGGAGTTTCAATCTTGAATATCTCGGAGATTTGCATCCGGCGCCCAGTGTTCACATGGGTTCTGATGCTCTTACCAGTGGTCTTGGGGATTTTTTCATATTTCAGCCTCGGCGTGGATCAATTCCCGAACGTAGACTTTCCTGTCTGTACCGTGACCACGGTTCTACCCGGTGCCAGTGTCGAAGAAATTGAATCCACAGTTTCCAAGCCACTTGAAGATATCATTAATACCGTATCCGGTATTCAAGAATTAAGGTCCGTCAGCGCTGAAGGCGTTTCCGTTGTAAGCGTCCAGTTCGTGCTCTCCAAAGACGGCGATGTGGGCATGCAGGAAGTGCGGGACAAGGTCAGTTCGATCCTTCAGTCGCTTCCCACCGAGACCCAGACCCCGATTATCGACAAGTTTGAAACCGGCAGCATTCCAGTTCTGACAATCGTAGTCTCTGGTCGGCGTGACTTTCGCGAAGTGACCGAAATCTCTCGAAGGCAGTTGAAAGAACGCCTGGAAACCATAGATGGTGTGGGCAATATTTCACTCTCTGGTGGCCAGACCCGCGCGATTAATATCATTGTGGATATTGATCGCCTGGCCGGTTTTGGACTTTCGATTGAAGATGTCCGGTCATCGCTGACCCGCCAGAATCTCGAAGTTCCCGGCGGACGAATTGACCAGGGCCCTCGTGAAGTGGTCCTCCGCACACTTGGCCGTCTCAATACCGCCAATGAATTTGCAGACCTGATTATTGCCAATAAAGATGGTTATCCAATTCGAATCAAAGATATTGGTAAAGCCGAAGATTCGTATGAGGAACCCCGATCAATCACGCGACTTGATGGCCAGAATGCAATCAGCCTCGTGGTTCAGAAGCAATCCGGTACAAATACGGTTAAAGTGGTAGAAAAACTTCGCGAACGGCTGGATCAGATCATTCCAACCCTGCCAGATGACATTAAGGTGGAAATCATTCGCGACCAGTCACGATTTATCGTGAAGTCGATCGAAGAAGTCAAATTTCACCTCTGCCTGGCGGCTGCACTTGTCTCTGTCACGATTTTATTATTTATTCGCGACTGGCGAACCACGATTATTGCAACTCTGGCCATCCCCACCTCGATTGTTCCAACCTTTCTGTTTATGTCGTTGATGGGGTATACGATTGACAATATCACCATGCTTGGACTGATTCTGGCCATCGGAATTGTGATCGACGATGCTGTGGTGGTTCATGAAAACATCTTCCGACACATGGAAGAGGACGGCATGGACGGCTGGGCGGCAAGTATCCTTGGTACCAAAGAAATTGCTCTGGCGGTTTTGGCAACAAGCCTCTCGCTCATCGTCATCTTTGTGCCCATTGCATTTATGGGTGGCATTGTGGGGCGATTTTTCTCGAGTTTTGGTCTCACAGTTGCATTCGCCATCGCCATGAGTCTCTTTGTGAGTTTCACACTCACCCCCATGCTTTGCAGCCGATTCCTGAAAATCGAAAGCCATGGCCATTCCTCCAGCAAATCGGGCTTTGTCTGGCGATTGGTAGAAAACAGTTATGCTGGAATTTTGAGCTGGTCGCTCAGATATAAATTCGTGATTATTCTGGTCACACTTGCAGTGATTGGCTCCACGCCCACAATTGGTAAAAAGATGGGTTTTGCGCTGATCCCGCGTGACGATCAAAGTGAATTTGAAATCTCGATCACGACCCCGGAAGGATATTCGCTTGAGCGTACCAATGCTCTGGTGCGTGAGATTGAATTAAAAGTGGACAAACTCCCGGAAACCCGCAATATTTTTGCAACCGTGGGCCTGACCAATACCGCCAGAGCCGTGAAGGGCCAGGGCGACGTCACTCGCGCCTCCATTTATGTGCGAATGACCGATCTTGAGGAACGAACCAGTGGTATCACCCAATTCGATGTGCAGTCGATGGCTCGTGAAGTGCTTTCCGACTATCCTGACATCCGATCCAGCGTGAACGATGTTTCCTCGTTCCAGGGCGGCCGACGTGCCCAGACTTTCCAAATTAATATTGGAGGGCCTGATATCACAAAACTCGAAGAGTATTCCACGGAACTCGTGAAAAGCCTCAAAGCTCAAGGCGGCATGACTGACCTTGATACCACTCTGGCCTTAAGAAAGCCTGAAATTCAGGTTTCGATCGACCGTGAAGCGGCGAGCGACCTGAATATTCCAGTCTCCACGGTGGCTGACACGCTTCGAGTGCTTGTGGGTGGCTTGCCTGTCACGAATTTTAAAGATGGGACTGAGCAGTACGACGTCTGGCTTCGTGCGAATCGAGGCGACCGTCAGACTCAGGAAGATCTCTACAAGATGAGCTTGCCCTCGCCCAAAGTTGGTCTGGTGAAATTGTCGAGTCTGGCCAAGCTGGAACAAAAAACCGGCCCGACCGAAATTGAACGTCTCGACCGTCAACGGATTGTGACCGTTCTGGCCAACCCTGACACCATTTCGCTCGGCGAGGCCACCACGAGGGCTGAAAATGCCCTTAAGGCAATGAATCTTCCTCCTGCCTACGGCTTAAAACTGACGGGTCAGGCCGACACCTTGAAAGAGACGCTTTACTATTTCGTTCAGGCTCTTGTGATCTCGATCGTATTCATGTATCTGATTCT
>CAMBZY010000219.1 GCA_945872325.1 Candidatus Kuenenia stuttgartensis
GATTCTGTAGGTAGACTTTATCAAGAGCCGTCCGTGGAATCACTTTGCCAAGCGATTGTGGACTGGGAGGCCATGCCTCAGAACCCCCAACTAGCCAAAATCGCCCGCCAAAAGGCCGAGCGATTTGCTGTCGATCAGTTCGACCAAGCGATTCTGAGTCTTATCAAATCGTTTCAAAGTGTCAGAAATTCAGCTGAAGCGCTCTCAAATATCAATGTGAAGGCAGGCTGAGCCCGCGCTCAAATCCTGCCTCTAGATTGACTTAAGTCAGCTTCTGACCTTGTTCTTTTCAGCAGCAGCCGCTTTGACTTCTGCGATCGTAACGGGGACTCCTCCACGACGCTTTGATTCGTCAGCCGCTTCCATGAAGGCGAACATTTCGATTGTTTCCTGAGCCGAAACCGGTGGCTTACCGTCCTCGAAAAACTGGCAGATTTTTTCGACCAGTGGCTGGTACCCGGAATAGCCCATGGCATGATAGATACCCTTCGAGCCGAACACGGTGGTTCCGTAATCGGCCTTGCCTTTGCGGATACCCCGGAAGGTTCCAATGCGGCCGTCGGACCAGATGCCCGTGACCACGTCAAAATCGGCTGTGTGAATGCGGGTCACAGATTGGCACCCGGTGCCCATGATCGTGAACAGGCTTTCCACACCGTGTACGCCGTACCAGAAGAGGTCGGGGTGATGCTCTTCAAGTGAGCAGGGGCTGAACGCGACTGCTCCTAGAATATCGCCTACAGCCGGATTATTTGTGGCGCCCATGGTCGACTTCGAATACCGCAGTGAACTTGACGAGAAAATGGGCACGCCAGCCTTCTCTGCAAGCTCATAGATCAAAATCGCATCGGCCAGCGAACCAGCCACAGGCTTATCAACAAATACAGGCTTTTTGGCCTTCAGAACGGGCTTGATCTGCTCCAGGTGGGGGCGTCCATCGACAGATTCGAGAAACACCACGTCCACATCGGGCATCATCGCTTCAATACTGTCGTAAATCTTGACCCCATGCTTGTCTCTAAGGGTTTCAGTATAGCCAGCCACCCGATCAATGCTCGACGGAATGTCTTTCGATCCGCCTGGAAAAGCGGCCGTCACCTTAACATTCGACAACACGCCTTTGGCCTTGGCGGGATCGTTCAGAAGTCCTGCAAAAGCAACCACATGCGATGTGTCCAGGCCAATCATTCCAGCACGCAGCGGCATGTCGGCGAATGGGGTCAGATTGGCAGTCTCAGCAGCATAAAGCGAGATCTTGGAAAACATGGAAGCTCCTACACCGGCTGCGATGGTCTTCAGGCTTTCGCGGCGATTTGGCTCGGTCATGATTGTGGTGGTCCCTTGAACGAGTGATGGCTGGAATTCAGGCTGGTGAGTATGAGGATATCCGAACCGACCATCGAAAGAAAGGGCTTGCTATTATGAATGTAATCGATTGAAATTCAAAAGAGAAGAATCCGAACCAGTTTCGTCTCAACGATCCATCCAACTGATTTCCCTCGAGCCTTATGCCGTGAACCAACCTCTATTTGATATGAAGAATCGACGAGTGCTTGTCACCGGTGGCTCCTCCGGAATTGGACGCGCAATTGCTGAAGCCTTTGCGGCATCCGGGGCCGATGTCATTGCAACCGGTGTGAATCAAGCCGACATTGATTTCAATTCCGAATTGAAACCCTGGGCCAGTCGTGTTCAGCCCATGATTCTTGATGTGAGTTCCCAGGAATCGGTCGATACTCTATTCGCACAAATCAATCAGCTTGATGTTTTGATCAACGCTGCCGGTATTATCCAGCGAAATGGAGTGGAATTCACGCCGGAAGGATTTTCGAGAACGTTGGAAATCAATCTGGGCGGAATGATGAGGGTCGCACTATCTTCTAAGCCGAAAATGCTGGGAAGTCAGATGGAGGGTGGAGCATCGATTGTAAACGTGGCGAGCATGCTCAGCTATTTTGGCTCCCCATTTGTACCGGGTTATTCCGCAGCCAAAGGTGGAGTGGTTCAGCTCACAAAAAGTCTGGCAGCCGCTTGGGCGAGCGAAAATATTCGGGTGAATGCGATTGCACCCGGCTGGATTCGAACACCCCTGACAGCCGCACTTCAAGCTGACGATGTCCGGTCAAAACCGATTCTTGACCGCACGCCCATGGGCCGATGGGGCTTGCCTGAAGAGGTGGCACCGTCGGTATTATTCCTCAGCAGCGCTGGTGCCAGTTTTATGACTGGCTCTGTTCTGAATATCGACGGTGGATATGCTGCGTGCTGAATCGAAATGAGTTTTCAAGAGATCAAAAAATCAGAAGCGAGGATCAAAAGATGTCCGATAAAATTGCATTTCCAGCGCCTTGTACTATCCCCATGCCAGCGGACGCTCGATCAGAGATTGTCACCATGGCGATTCCGGAGGATGCACGCGTGTGGGTTCCCCAAGCCGATCGCGTCTTCTTTCGGCCACTGTTTTTTAATACAACCAATGGCCAGTGGTGCAACTTGCTGAAAGTCTGTAAGTCAGGCTTTTTATCGCGCCACAGGCATCCTGCACCGGTGCATGGATATGTTGTTAAAGGCAAGTGGAGGTATCTGGAGCACGACTGGGTGGCCACAGCCGGTAGTTACGTGTTTGAGCCGCCTGGCGAAATTCATACGCTTGTAGTGGATGAAGATTGTGATGAAATGATCACGTTCTTTAATATTTCAGGTGCTATGATCTACGTCGATGAAGCCGGCCAGACTGTGGGATATGAAGATGTGCACACCAAGATTGAAATGTGCCGGAATCATTACACGAAAGTTGGCCTTGGTGCCGATTATGTCAATCAGTTCATTCGCTGACGCGGAGCCTGGATTCATCAGTGCTTGACTGCCGCGTAAGTCAATCCACCGTATGGGAATAGGGTCGTGGCAGGCGCCTCTCCGGTTGCATTTGCAATCAGGGACCAGAATTCATCCGGATTTCCTGCGATCGAAACAGATCCAAGTCGCCTCCCAAATAATTCTTTCATTTGGGGGGAATAAACAACCACCTTACGATCGACCACCAATTCCCTCGCCCAGCGCATCATGAACCGTTTGGATGATCCTGTGATGGCTGCAATTTTCTCGGCCAGTGGGAGTCCAATTCTTGTTGCAATGGCACCAGCCTGACCGGATCGTGCAATCCACTTGGCAGGCCCTAGTGGAAATGATCGGCCAATTTCCGCTGGATCTGTCCAGAATACTCCAGCCAGAACGCCGCCTTTTTTGCATGCAGCACGGTGATTTAATAAGACTTTGAATGAGTGCATCGGGTCGCCGGGCCAAGGTGCATTCCCAACAATGATTAAATCTGCCAGCTTCGAATGCTTGTCCGATTTAAACTCAAAACGTTGTTTGGCAATGGTTGCCAATCGCATTTCCACATCGTCAGGCTCGCCAGCCATCACCTCAAAGATTTCATGAGAGTTGCGGCCAATCACATGACTGACGGAAATTGTGCTGCCAGGTAATAACTTTGCCGCCCTTGAAATCGCCTGACGCATCGGATTATCCACTGGCGAACAGCCTAAAAGTTTGGCCGCCTGACCGTCCAAACCTTGCTGGTGAATCGCACCCAGAGTGGTTCTGTGACTGCAACCCGGAAAGATCAGTTTCCAGCCACCTCCAAAACCGGCTTGAAGGTGCGGTAAAACCGACCCAATCAAGACTCGGAGATCGGCTTTGGCCACAGGTTTAAAGACACGGACAGGAACACCATCGGCAGAGACGCCTAAGTCTACATATTGCGACAAATTGTCCAGTGGAGGACTGTAGCAATTGTATTTTCCGACAATTTCCGTTCCGAGTTTGCGAACCATATCGGACTGAGAAACAGAGGCGTGTCGGCCGACTCCAAATACAATCGAAATGTCAGCTGCTTCAACTCCGGCAGATGCCAGTTTTTCAAGGATCACAGGAACACACCAGTCGAGTGGAGACCACCTGGAGGGATCGTCCACCACCACAGCCACTTTGGAACCCAGGCCAACCCGCGTTTCAAATCGGGGCTGATTCAGGGGGAAACCGATGGCTTCCTCCAGATGTTTGCGATAATCGTCGAATTCAACAAATGCATTTGTTGTATCCGGCTCAAATCGGCTTGGTTCGACTTGAATCGAATTCGGAGGAGTCAGATCAAGCGTGGAATCGCCCCAGGGGAAATGCCAATTCGAATCGTTCAGCATCAGGACAACTCCTTTTTAATGCAAATCAGACGATCTCGGCGAGAGCTGAAAGCAAAGCATCGATCTGCGGATCTGTCCCTACGGTAATCCTCAGAGCAGGCTCTCGGCCAGGATATTTCATGAGTCGCACCAGAATATCCCGATCCCTCAGGGCGTCGTACACTTCCTGGGCTGGTGGCCCGCCTTCACACCAAATGAAATTGGCATGGCTTTCTGGGATCAGATAACCGAGTTCCGCAGCACCAGAAGAGAGGCGGGCGCGGGTGTTCCAGATTTTCTGACGAGTTTCAATCAGCCACTCCTGATCCAATAATGCAGCCGTCCCACCTGCCAGTGAGAGCATATCGCAATTATATGAGTCTTTGACCTTGTTCAGGCCAGCGATAATCTCGGGTCTTGCAATGCAATAGCCGAGCCGCAGGCCTGCCAGCGAATAACCCTTGGAAAATGTGCGGGAGACAATCACATTGGGATGACTTTTAACGAGCGAAATGCAATTCGTGGTTGCAAAGTCTCCGTAAGCCTCATCGACCACAAGCGGGCAGGGCAGTGCCTCAGCCAGTTGGGCGACCGCTTCCGGGGTCATGATGGTACCGGAAGGTGAATTGGGATTGGCCAGGTAAAAAATCTTGGGATTTTTCAATCCGATGATGTGTTCTGGGCCGATGGTCCAATTGACTGGAAATGGAACAATTTCAAACTTCGCATTTTGCAGGTCAGATAAAGTTTCGTAGAGGATATAACCTGGCTGGGCAGATGCAATCACATCGCCGGGGCCTGCAAATGCACGAGTGAGGATGGTCAGGATATCATCAGAACCGTTACCGGCCATGATCCAGGACGGATCGACTTCGTGCAGTTCGGCAGCAGTCCGGCGAAATTCTGAGGCGACAGGGTCGGGATAAAGCCTGAGACGGCCGTCGAGCAGGATCGGCATCATGGCCTCAGCCACTTTCTGGCTGGGCGGATACGGATTTTCATTGGTATTAAGTTTAATGAAAGTCCGGTCTCGTGGTTGCTCGCCTGGGACATAGCCCGTCATGGCGTCGATGTGTTTTAGGAAATGGCTCATATGATTTGAATTCCTGATGGATTTCTGTGTTTAATTGGATTCAGGCGCCATGGCAGCCATGGTTTGAAGTGCGGGGCCAGAGACTCTCTGGACAGTCCATTCATCCATCGCCACTGCACCCAGAGAGCGATAAAATGCAATGGCAGGGCTGTTCCAATCCAGCACCGACCATTCAAATCGGCCGTAATCACGATCAATTGCAATTCGTGCCAGAGTGGTAATCAGAGCTTTTCCAATCCCCTGACGACGAAATGGTTCTCTCACGTAGAGATCTTCGAGATAGAGCCCGGGCTTGGCTAGAAATGTGCTGAAATTGGTGAAGAACAAGGCAAAGCCAGCGGGCTCGCCTTTCCATTCAGCCATGATGGCCTCACAAGCGGGCCTATCGCCAAATAAATGACGATGAAATTGTTCGGCTGTGCCAACAGCTTCGTGTTCGAGTTTCTCAAATACCGCCAATTCGCGAATATGAGATACAATCGTTGGGCAGTCTTCAGGTGCAGCGGGCCGAATGACAAGGCTCATTGATTTGATATTCCCTTTTGCCAATATTCGTGATGCGAATTAATTCGTTTTTTCTGTACGCACCGTGACACT
>CAMBZY010000220.1 GCA_945872325.1 Candidatus Kuenenia stuttgartensis
GCTTCAGGTTGTTGATACACTGAGCGCGGCGGGCGGCTTCACGAGCGGACTGCACAGCAGGCAGCAGCAAGGAAATAAGCACAGCGATGATGGCGATGACGACCAGCAGTTCGATCAGGGTAAAGCCTGAGCGTTTCGGTAATTGAGTACGATTCATGAGACCTCCAGAAGTCGAAAACGGAACGGAAAGGGAGTGATCGGTGAGTCTGGTTTGGAGAACTTGATTTCGGTTCATTGACCAGACCTGTTTTAATACGTTTGACTGATCAAAAAAGATCAACCTGTTGAGTGATTTGCTTGAGATTTGCAGTCACGTGGATTTTCGTCAGCATTTAGTGACCACATGCGGGATTCCAGTCCTTATGAGAGTTGGGACCCGAGATTTGTTCCACGTGTGCCACTGTCGTATGATTTCAGTCAGGAACTACCATAAGTTTTCATGGCATGTCCCTGATTCTACGTACGAAAATATCTTTTGTGACAAGAGTTCAACCAAATATTCGTGACCGATCAAGGATTAGACCCAGGTGAATCACTCAGTTGATGAAAATCATGTCGCAATTTGATATTCTGACTCATAGGAAAAACTATCCGATAAAAGTCAAATAAGTCAAGTTTAGTTTGGTGAAATAGGGTAGACAGAACTCTCCGCACGAACAAGTGTATTGTCTAAACGCTTAAGATGTAGGTATTTAAGGCGAACAAGACTTTTTGGGGTGAGTGCTTTTACGTCAGTTAGATAAACGGGCCGTATGATGGAGAATGGGCCCAATCTGAGAGCGGATTATTTTGAGAGCTAGGAAGCCGGGTGAAAATTCACCCGGCCACTTAAGAATCTTTAGCACAGCCGACTTATGTAAAGAGGCAGTGCAGGAATTCCGTTCCGGATCAATAAGCGTCGGCTGAGATCACTTCGCCACCGTTGATGGTGGAGAGGGACTGATAGACGCCGTATTGGCCTGTGATTGTGTAGGCGTTGCTGCCCTTGACGAACGAAGTTGGGGCCCAGCTCTGGATCGAATCTTTGATGAATCGAACGGAGCCGTCAGCAAATCCGACATTCACGCCACCTGGGTGGAATGAATTGGCGGTCATGTTATAGTCGCCACCTGAATTCGTAAATGAATTGGTTTTGACAGGCATGGTCTTGAAGTAATTCGGGCCGAAGGCGGTTGCAATCACACCGTCACCGTAGTCAGCAGATGTCCACCACTTAGGTCCATAACCATCGCCCCCACCCTTCTTGTCGTTGTCGGCAGCTTTGGTGTATGAGGACTCGATGAACATGATCGTGTTTGATGTTCCGTCCGTGATCTGTTGGATCCGAACAGGTGGCTGAATAATGTTTGTGCTTGGATTCCCACCGATGTGATAGAACATCCCTTTGTTCCACGTGGATGGCGAAGCACCTGCAGCAACACCCCATGTACGAATTGGGTGTGGGCCACCGTTACCAGCGTAAGAGCTGTATCGCATAGGGATTGGGGAATCGTCCCAGCCGTCGCCAGTGTTGCCTGAATACTTGGCTCCCGCAATTTCGCCATCGGAAGGGCACCAGAGTGTGGCCAGACCAATGCCGGAGGCTGTGGAATTAGGAGCGAAGTACATGCCGATTTGTGTGTTCACCATGTTGAACACGTTGCCTTGCTCGAGGAACTGGGACATGGCGACCCAGATTCCGAAGTTTTGGCGCATCAGGGAACCATTGACGTTCCGGCCGGGGTGATCGCCCATCGGGAACGAGCCATTGGCGCTTTCGTAGTTGTGTGCGGCCAGGCCGAGTTGCTTCAGGTTGTTGATACACTGAGCGCGGCGGGCGGCTTCACGAGCGGACTGCACAGCAGGCAGCAGCAGTGAAATAAGGACGGCGATGATAGCGATGACAACCAGCAGCTCGATCAGGGTGAAACCTGAACGCTTTTGTGACTGAGTACGTTGCATGAGACCTCCGAATGATAGGACGTGACTGAGACCGAAGGAGAGGGTAGTTGAACCAGATTGCGCCGGCAAAATATTTCGTTCCACGATTGATCCGCAATTTCAGTTGCTGGATTCAAACGTGATGCGAAATTGACGGCTTAGTCTTTAATTGCTGGCCTTGCCACGACGTTCGCGAGGATCTTCGTCGGCATTGTCTGCGACTTTATTAGCACCTTTTTTGCCAGCGACAGCTTTTGTCTTGCCAGCAGGCGTTTTAGCAGTATCGGTAGTGGAATCAGCAGGAGCAGCGGGCTTCGGAGCAGGTTCAGAACCACCGCAGCCGAAAAACGCAGCACAGAGGCCGAAAACAAGGCTGAACTGAATCGAGCGAAGTGTCATGGTTAAACCTAAAAGACTGGCCTGGGATGTGATAGCCGTGAAGTGAATATGCGAGACCATACATACCCAAACCCTCACAGGCATCAATGCCTGATCGGTGTTAAGACGCATGGAGAAGCTTGCAAACCCGATTTACAAGCGTGTTCGGAAACAGGTCATTTTTGCCGGTCAGCTACTCCTAAAGCCTTGATCGATCAACCCTCGACCCGACCCGAGTCGCAATGTTGAAAATTTGGAGTTCACCAAATAACGAGTATTTTGGGAAACCAGTTTTCCAACAGCTGTGGTTGATGAAAGATGCTTCATGACGGAGATGTCTTGTTTCAGATAATTTCATAATAGCGCACATCGCGAAAGAAAGTCAAGTTTGAAAATAAACAAAGACAGTTGTGAGATTCTCGAATCAAACACGAATTCTCTATAACATCAAACGATATCGCCGGATTTTATCGGAGTTTAGGAGCCTGTTAAACAGTTTCTTCTTGTCAGGTAGAAAGTTAGGGGTGCATCAGAAATGACGTCCAGGTTTCAAAACCAAGCCGCAGGGCGTTAGCCTACAGTTTCGGGGTTTGAATCTAGCCGCAGGGTGCTAGCCCCCGGTTTCTACGATTTAGAAAACCAACCGGGGCTATCGCCAAGCCCGGCTAGATAAGGCGACCATCCAACAGCCAACCGGGGCTATCGCCAAGCCCGGCTAGATAAGACGACCATCCAACAGCCAACCGGGGCTATCGCCAAGCCCGGCTTGAAAAGCAAATTGAGTCCTCAAAACTGGACTTGATTTATGACCTTTTCAGGTCGCTTAACTCCAATAAAGTCAAATCCCGCCATTCGCCAGGCTGAAGTTCGCCTAATTGGACGCCTCCACTCGCTTCTCGAACTAACCTCAAACACGGGTGGCCGATCGCTGCTGTCATACGCCTCACCTGTCGGTTACGTCCTTCACGTAAAACCAGCCTGAGCCACACCGTCGGGACATTCTTGCGGAACCGGATTGGCTCGGATCGCTCCCACAATTCCGGAGGATCCACCAGCAACTCCACTTCTACTGGCTTGCACCGGCCGTCACTCAAAACCGGTCCTTGACGCAGCTTATCCAACGCCTCATCGTCTGGAACTCGTTCCACCTGTGCCAGATATGTCTTCGGATGATCAAATTTCGGGTCGGTCAGACGATGCGACAGGCCTCCATCGTTGGTCAGGATCAGGAGCCCCTCACTGTCAGAATCCAGACGGCCCACCGGATAAACGTCGGGCACGTTCACATAATCGCCCAACGTCGGCCGTCCCTGAAGGTCGCGAAACTGTGTCAGAACGCCATAAGGCTTGTTAATCACAAGGTATCGGTATGATTCAGCCAGTGGCCGTGATGTACCAAACCCCGACCGGCCATTGGATTTCTGGCTGAATCGGGGCTTGTGAATCGAGCTGGGGCGTCGTGGCTTCACAGGTTCGTCCCAGAGAAGATTGTGATCCGAACGTCATGCACCATATTTTTGCAGACGCAGGGCATGAGCCATCGCCAATGGCATGATCTCAATCGCCTTGATGTTGCCCAAGCCGCCGTGGGCTACAGCACGTTCACCAAAGCTCGTCACGTCGTCCGGGCGACTTGTCGCATTAGCATGAATCAGCAGCGGAACCGCATGCCAGCTATGGCTTTTCAGACGCGACGGCGTCGAGTGGTCGCCAGTCACAACAAGAACGTCCGGCTTAAGCGCCATCAACTTATCCAATTCAGCGTCAAGAGCTTCGATCATCTCGACCTTCTTGGGGAAGTTGCCGTCCTCGCCGGTGCTGTCTGTGTACTTGTAATGCAGGAAGAAGAAGTCGTAGTCGTTCCAAAAGCGTTTGGCCGTTTCAATCTGATCTGCGAAGGTTTGGCCGGGATCGACCACGTCCATGCCGACCAGCTTGGCCAGCCCGCGATACATGGGATAGACAGCGATGGCGACGGAGCGAAGCCCGTAGACTTGTTCCATCGTCTTGATGTCAGGGAACTTGGCGAAACCACGCATCATCAGAAAGTTGGCAGGCGACTCGTCTTTGAGGATCTCTTTCGCCTGACGCAGAAATTCAGCCGCAATCTGGGCCGTTTTTTCGCTGGCTGAGTCAGTCGCACGTGGCTCAAGTGTTTTGAAACCCGTTTGCAGAGGGTCCGTATCGGCCACGTTGTCCACCAGACCGTCGGCCCGGAAACGAATCACAAGGCGATATTCTTTAACGGGTTTGACTAGAACTTCCACACCGGGGATCCGGACATTATCGTGTAGCTTCTGGGCCAGTCGGGCGCCGATTTCGCTGGAAATCCGGCCTGCACGGCGATCTGTGACGATTCCGTCGGCGTCGATGGTGCAGAAATTCCCACGGATGGCGACATCGCGGTCGCCCACTTCCACGTCAATCCCAAGGGCTTCCAGAACGCCTCGACCGATCTGGAACTGAAGTGGATCGTATCCGAACAAGGCCAGGTGGCCGGGGCCGGAACCGTTGGTCACACCAGCAGCGACAGGTGTATGTTGACCGGTGGTGCCTTCGGTGGCGAGCTGATCGAGGTTCGGAGTGCTGGCTGTTTCCAGTTCGGTCTTTCCACCGGGAGTGATCGGCAAGCCGCCCAGGCCGTCGGCCACAAGCATGACAATCTTGGTGCCGTTCTTTTCTTTGAGGTCACTGATCAGGTCTTGGAGACTTGGGGACATTCTGGGCGATCCTTGTTGAGGACATGAAACCGATATCGAAAACGATGGTCAAGACACAGCCCTGAGTATATGAAAAACGGTTTGATGATTCAAGAAAATGGGCTGACAGTCAGACCTTGAGTCCTGGCACGTCCGGGAAAATCGCGAATTGCTCACTGTTCCGGCAGTCGTCAGAACCGACCAATCAAATTCTGTCAAATCAAATCACCCTGAACTTAGCTCGCGAAAATGCCGATTCTTAGGATTGGAATGATGATTCGGTATTCAGTGGATTGGCCAGTAAGTCTGGGTGTAACAAGCTGTCGGTAAAGCATCTGCGCTCATAAACTCAAAGGGGCTTATCAAAGTGGCTAAGGTCATCGCTGTGGCCAATCAGAAGGGCGGGGTCGGCAAGACCACGACTGCGATCAATGTCGCCGCCGGTCTGGCCAAGGCAGGCCGAAAGGCTCTGGTCATTGATATTGACCCGCAGTGCAACGCCACCAGCGGACTGGGCATCGAGCCAGCCGCGAAGCATCCATTGCTCTCAGGCAAGCGTTTGGCAGAGCAGGTTGAGGCGACTTCGCAGGAGAATCTGTTCGTTCTACCAGGTTCTCAGAGTCTGGCAGATGCCGACGCCCTTTCGGCGATCAATCGTCAGCGTGCCGGCGAGTTTAAGAAACAATTGCAGGACGATCTGGGCCGCGTCGATTATATCCTGATCGACTGCCCACCCTCATTGGGGCAGCTCACACGTGCTGCACTGGCCGCTGCCAACGAGCTTTATATTCCGATTCAGTGCGAATATTTTGCGATGGAAGGTTTGAGCCAGATCATTGAGATGGCGAAGCAGTCGAAGCAGAG
>CAMBZY010000221.1 GCA_945872325.1 Candidatus Kuenenia stuttgartensis
GTTCTTATCGACCAAATACTCGAAGGCCGTAAGCCGGTCGGATACAACGTCGAGGTGCGATCTCACCATGCCGTGGCAGCATCAGTGACCCAGAAACGATCTGACTGGGGAATCACAATTGAGCCAGTTGCTCGTCAATATGGGCTGGAGTTTATTCCCATTCGTCAAGAATATTTCGACTTCGCTGTAAAACGATCAAACCAGAATACGCCTCATGTTCACCAATTTGCCGAGATTCTTAAGTCTGAATTGATTCAGTCCCAGCTCATGAAAATGGGCTTCATGATTCGTCCGGAGACTGGCTCATGGCTGTGATACCACGATTTGGAGCCATTATCCTGTGCGGTGGCCAGAGTCGCAGGATGGGCTTTTCAAAAGCTCTATTGCCATTTGGAAAGGAAACGATGATTGAGAATGCCATTCATATTCTCGATCAGATCGCATCAGAAATCGTTGTGGTTGCATCTCCTGATCAGATTCTACCTGAAATTACATCTGAAATAAGAATAGTGCGCGACCCGATTGCTTATCAAGGCCCCTTAACCGGAATGCAATCAGGGCTAAGGCACATCTCAGATCAAATCGACTCGGTATTCATCACTGCAACCGACAGCCCTCTGCTTCATCCAGAGTTGATCCTCCAACTCTTTAAACAATCGGAGACCTACGACTTGATCATGCCATTTGATGGAAAGTATTATTATCCATTGACATCGGTTTACAAAGTGAAGCCTGTTCTGGAAAAAGTCGAACAATTGATACGTGAAGATCGCCATCGTCCGTTCTTTTTAATGGAAGAACTTCATTCCAAAACAATCCATGTCAACGAACTGAAGGAATTTGACCCGTACCTCGATAGTTTTCGAAACATTAACACGCCTGTTGACTACCGGAATATTCTCCGTATTTCCAGCATGACCATCCCCGAAGAATTCCATGCACCGGCTGTAAATGTCGAATTCTATGGAGTTCCACGACTCATCACAAAGGTTGCAAATGCGACCTTGGAGGCGGAGAATCTTGTAGAACTCATTTCCGAATTAAGTCGTAATTTCCCGGAACTAAAAGGGCCTGTCATTGTGAACGAAACGCTCCATCCAGCATACAGATTTATGCGGGGGACCAGTGAATTCTTGATGGATTTACAGACTCCATTGGTTGCAAATGACAAAATTCTCATTCTTGCAGTGGATGCAGGCGGATGATACCAGGATACCACGGAAAATACCTGCGGCTTGATCTATCCAATAAAATCATGGATTTCCCAGAAATTGGTTCGGATATCTACTCGCAAGTTATTGGAGGTGTAGGATTAGGCGTTTGGATTCTCACTCGTGAAACACCGGCAGGTTATGATCCACTGAGCCCAGATGCCGCACTTGTATTTGCGTTGAGTCCATTGGTTGGTACTCCATTAACCACTTCCGCGAAATTCGCTGTGATTGCGAAAAGCCCTTTGACCAATCGCATTTGCGATGCCATGTGTTCATCTCATTTTGCGATGGCTGCGAAAAAGGTCGGTGTCGATGCCATTTGTATCAAAGGCAAGCTGGAAGAGCCGTCCATTTTATTTATTGATGGGACAGGCGATGAGCCGATCCGTTTCAGTCTTTCAACTGCCGCACCTTATCTCGGAGATACCGCCGCAGAGACAGAGCGTAAAATCAGGCTTGAATCTGGAACCGACTGGCAAATCATTTCGATTGGTTTGGCTGGCGAAATGCAAATCCCTTTTGCGACATTGAGTCACGATGGTCGGCATGCAGGTCGCGGAGGTCTTGGCGCTGTCTTAGGCTCAAAAAATATCAAGGCGATTGCTGTGCGTGGAGATAAGCGCACAAACATGGCAAATCCAAATGAAACGATGAAGATTGCCAGGTCACTATCTGAACGATCATTTACTCCTGCCACTGCCAAATACAGAGAACTTGGTACTGTTGCAAATCTGCTTGTTTTCAATAGGTTCGAGTCTCTACCGACCAGAAACTTTCAAGAAGGCTCATTTCTTGAAGTCGAATCCCTAACCCAGCATGATCTCGCGCCGGCTCGCAAAATCGCCAAGAATTCGTGTGCCGCATGCACAATCGGTTGCGAACATATTTATTCGTTAAAGTCAGATAAAGGTGAAAACACAAAAGGCGTTCGAATGGAATATGAATCGCTTTTTGCGTTAGGCCCTTTATGTGGCATTTCTGACCCTGAGATGGTATTGAAAGCGTCGGCTTTGTGCGATGAGTTTGGTCTCGATACGATTTCTACTGGCGGAACGATTGCATTTCTGATGGAATGTCTGGACAAGAGATTTATTCCTCAAGGCTCAGACTTAAATATAACACCTAAATTTGGTGATGGGGAATCTGTTTTATCACTGATCCATGACATGATGAGCCCAAATCCTTCAGAAATCGCACAGCTATTGAAACTTGGTAGTCGAAATGCAGCCCATCAGATTGGCCAAAACAGTATTGCATTTGCTCAACAGGTCAAGGGCCTGGAAATGCCGGGGTATCATCCCCGCAAGTTGCATGCCATGGCTCTGGGGATGGCAGTTGGCAGCAGAGGGGCTGACCACAACCGTACGGGCGCTTATGAAGTGGATTTTAGTGAACATGACCGAAGTGCCCATTCCGTAGCCTTGGCTGTGATTGAAACGGAAGACAAGGCGGCCATTATGGACTCTTTGATTTTATGCAAATTCATCAGGGGCGTTTTCCAAGATTTTTTTCAGGAATCAGCTGAGATGCTCAGTGCTGTGACTGGATCTTGCTATACGAAGGATTTATTAATAGAATCTGCAAAACTGATTGTCAGAATGCGAAAGGCTTTTAATCAGAGAGAGGGCTGGTCGCCTGAAGAAGATGCTCTACCAGAGAGCATCTTCGCACAAGACTCTAAGGAAGAATCCTATTTAACGAAAACGCGTCTCGAGGATTTGATCAAGCATTATAATGCAGGTCGTGGGTTCTCTGATGATGGATGGCTGAGTGACCTGCAAATGCAATGCATTTCAAGGTTAGGATCAGATCATTCGACCAAATGAAATTGATTCCGAAACTCTTCTAGTTTCATGAATTTTAAAGAGCCTGTTGGATCGTCAGAAATATACGGAGATAGTTCGAGCGATTTGATACGTATCATCGCCATTCCTAGAATCTGGCCAGATTTGGGCCCAATTGTTGCCGATCGGATTTCACCGACCTGCTGTCCCATCTGATTCAAGATGACCTGATTGATGGCCGATTCCGGTGTGATGGATTGGCTGGAAGGTTCCCAGATGAAACCCATCAGGATTCGATTCACATGTCCAAGTGCATCAAGCCTGGCAACGGTTTCCTGGCCAAGATAGCAGCCTTTATTGAAATGGATTGCGGTCTTGTCACGATCAATTTCTTGAGGCAAATTATCTGACCTGATATCCTGATTGTAATTAGGCCATGTGTTCAAAACTCTTAAACGATTGTATTCGTTAAGAGTGAGCGGTGATGCCTGAGTTTCAATCATACTGATGAGTTTTTCGTTGAGACCTTTATTTCCGATCACGACCATGCCTGATAACCGAGTGGATGGATCTGGAAATGTATAAACCGGCGAGAAATCGGTAACGGCTGATTTTACGGTCTCCATGGATTCGATTTGGAGGAACTTTAGAATGGGAGTGATGGATAAATCACCGATCAGAGTCAATTGATCAAGCGAATCGGTGATTTCCTCTATTTTCGAATCATCAAAGATTGCGTATTTATCCAGAGCCTGTAAAACCTGTTCGAGGCTTTCTGGATTCGACCTGATCAGGATTTCATCTTGAAACATATGGACGGAACAGAATCCGATGGTTTTGCCTTGAAGATTGGTAATAAATGTTTCGCTTGACTGACCGGGAATCATTCGTTTGATATCCTGGGTACACATGTTGTTCAGCGATTTCACCCTGTCAGGGCCGCTGATCCGGATGAGTGCCCAGTTTGACTGGTCCATATATGCGTTCATTTTTTGTAGTCGATCTAGCCTGATAGGTTCAATAATGGGAGGAAAGGATGGGAATCAGGAAATGAATCTGACTCGATTTGCATTTTCAATGATTAGCCATTGTGCAGAACTACGATTGACGAGATTTCCCAGCTCTTTGGGCGAGTCGAGGTGGATCAGATTCAGCTCATCGGTTAACTCTTCCGGGATATTACTTAAGATATAAACCTTTTGGTTTACAGCAATATCTGCAAGTTTCTTAAGGCACGAAATGAGATGATTATCAGGCGATGCCGGGGTCCCGCGAACAAATCCTTCGAGAGCTTCCAGTGTGTTTGCATCGATCCAGAGATTTAATACGACTTGTTTGAAGTGTTCAAAATTCGCGGCCGATTTAATGACCTGGCTTAAGGATTTAATGTCTATCCCTGAATGAGAGTCACCTAAAGCCGAGAGAATCAGGCGATCCGCTTCCGATTCTTCTGTATTGCAATTCCATAGTGTATTTACGGCAGGATAAACCCGTTTTTGAATATCGCCTGGTCTTTCAGAAATCAGAGCCGCCACTCCACCTGATGCTGGAATGACGGCCACTGCGAGATGAAAACCACCAAGCCAAAGCACTTCCTGAATTTCTTTGAGAACCTGTTTGCGATTTTTACGAAATTTCTCAGCAAGTTGAATTCTCGTTTCGCTATCACTGAAATTCGGCCAAAGGCCTTGCATATATCCCTTTCTCGGTCCTTCGCCGTGCGGTTCAGCGGCAATCAGAGGGATAATGACATCGGTATCGAGCATGTGCCGGTTCAGATAAATGCGTGAGCCGGCTTGCGTGCTGGCAAGATAGGCACGTTCCTCGATCGCGGTGGGGTTGTGGGCAGTGACTTGAATCCCGGGTTTGATGGAGGCCTTTATGGCATCGAGTTCCGAGGCATCGCAAAGTATGACAAAACCTTCTGCCTTGACGCCTGCGATTTGAAGTTCTTCGATCAAGGCATTGAGGAGCGGCAAAATCAGAGAGGAGTCGCCATGAACAGGAATGGCGACGCGATCATCTCCGACGAGGAGTTGCGAGGCCGCAATCTGAGAGCGTCCAATTGCTCCGTGAACAATTTCCTGGACTTTGGTTCTTAATTCCTGATCTGTCAGGGCCTTGGGGCCTTTCCAGTGGTATCCAACAGCAGAGGAATCAAATTCAAGAGGGTAGGACTGATTGTCCCAAACGATGTTCAAGTGTGACTTTGCGGACAATTCGGGCCTCGTGTCTCATGAATCCTGTGACCATTTGCTTTCTCTGACATCATAAGAGTCATACAATGATCAGACAAGGTGTCATGTCGCCGATGGTGTGTGGCCATTTCTATGGGAACCATAAATCGGCTGACTGCGTCAAACACTTGAGAACGTGAATGTCAGACGTAAAAACCGACGAGTACTGGGTGGAGCGATATCTGGCGGGTGAAGCCAGCGCGTTCGACCATTTGGTACAAAGCACTCAGGGAAGGCTTTTTGCGAGCATCCTGAGGATCGTTGGTTCGCGAGACGAGGCGTTTGACGTTTTGCAGGAGACCTATCTGAAGGTGTTCCGCAACATCAAAAAATTCGAACGCGGATGTTCTTTCTACACATGGGTTTATCGCATTGCTGTGAACCAGTCGATCAGTCACAAACGCAAACGGAGATTGCCGAGTTTGAGGCTTGGCCGGTCGGATCATGAGGGTGGGTGTGACCTTGATCCAGCGGACCCGAATTCGGAAACGTCGACGCTCGACAACCTCTTGATTGACGAGCGCAATGGCTTTATAGAGAAGGCATTAAACTCGTTACCGCCAGCCCAGAGGGCGGTGCTTGTGATGTGCGACTACGATGATTTGAGATACGACGAGATTGCGAC
>CAMBZY010000222.1 GCA_945872325.1 Candidatus Kuenenia stuttgartensis
ATGGATCGACAGGGGGCGTTCATTGCAGTCGAACTGGTACGACAATTCAACCGTGACGGAATCTTCCGACTTGGAAATGCTTGTCAGGCGATATTCAGAAGTGGGCCAGGGGGCCAGTTCCCGCTCTGTGCCGGCTGTCCAGTCGCTGGGGGTTGTGTTTGAGGGCCAGAGATGATCGACCAGTCCTTTTCGTGGGTGACGGTCATAAATCAGGAGTCGGTCGAGCCCTTCCTGCTTGAGTGTGATCCGATCGTGGAGGTTCGAAGGGCCTTCAGGAGACTCGGTTTCCTCCTTCGATTGTTGGGCTGTTTTGGCCACAGCATGATGATAAGGCTCCAGGCGACGATTGAGGGTGGCCAGAATATTGGTGGACGTACGGCGATCATCAAGCTCATAAATCTGGCCGCCCTGATCAGGATCAATCCATGCAATTAAGTGCCGGTTATCAAGCCGGATTTCAGGCTTTGTGTCGGCATCAAAATCGCTTTCGAGGCATCGGATATAGTCGCCGGAAGGGGCCAGAATCTGGTCGATGTGATTTTCCGCCAGAATTAGGTGGCGATAAATTGCATTTCGCAGGTGAGGCATATAAAGACCTCCAAATGCGCCGTGCCAGTAAGGGCAATTGCATTGCGAACGATAAAGGTCGGTTGTCGCGGCTTTTAATGCCATTTTCTGGGCAGTTGTCGGGCGACTGGAATGAAATGCATTTTCGATACGTGCGATGGTTTGGGAAACGCTGCGCATGTGGGATGCCATTTCAGCGGCTTCCGGATATTTCACGAGAAAGTTTCGCCAATATCCGCCAGGGGCGAAAAAGCTTTGAATCGGTTTGGCAAATTCGGCATCGGCGAGCTCGAGATTTTTCTGGCCGGTTTTGTAGATTTCCAGGCGGTCGGGGGGCAGCACCCATTCCGTCATTTCGCGATAACTGGCGGGTGGGAGATAAATTCGGCCCAGGGGCGGGAGCTCGTCGATAATCTGGCTGAAAGTGTTGGTCTGGATCTTCTCCTGGTTCGCTTCCAGCATCGTCAAAAACCGGGCCAGCCATTTTTTCTCATAAATCAATTCATAGGTGCCGGGCCAGCCTCCGAATTTTTCTCCATCGTCGGCAGTGATGGCCAGAGGGGCTGGAGTGCCGGAATCGGCGAGTTCCAGCAGGTGTTCGATGGTTTTTTCGGGCTCCTGCCAGGGAACCAGATAGCGAAGCGGTTCGGAGTTCGGCATGAGACGCAGCAGGTGGCCTTGATCTTCGGTCAGGAAGTATCCGCCGAGCTTGTCGGGGTCGATTCCGGCCCTGTGGAAGTGATAATCGTCGAGCACGGTATATTCCATACCAGCGCGGGCCAGAGACTCGACCAGATCCTGCTCCCAGACACGTTCTGCAAGCCACATCCCGCGAGGGGCTTTACCAAAACGTTTGGTGATGATTTCATTAAAGTGGCGGATTTGACCAATGCGGTCACGGCGAGGAATCATGGGAAGAATCGGTTCGGCCCAGGCTCCTCCCAGAAGTTCAAGCTGTTTCCTGTCAATGAGTTCCGCCAATTTGTTGAAATAAAACGGCCGATTGGTTTCAAGCCATTCCCATAACGGGCCTGAGATATGGAGGTTGAATTTAATGGATGGAAATTCTGAGAAAGTTTCGATGAGTGGCTGATAGGCCGTCTCAAAATTCTGGGCAAAAACGCCATCGAAATTGCCGACCGGCTGATGGCAATGGAAACCGAGGACGAGCCGCGCGGCTGGCGAGTGAACAGACATGAAAAGAAGTCTTCTAATGTGGGGGTTTAAAGTGGGAGTAAACCCGCAATTGTCAGTGGATCAGGAAAGCCGGCGTCGTTTCCCCTAATGAGAAATTCTACCGGAATCACATGGTATATGACAAGTGTAATAGGTTGTGGTGAGCGAAAGTTCTCCAGATACGAGGGGGGGGTGGATTCGGTTTATGGAGCCATGAAAAAGCCCGAATTTTACATTCGGGCTTTTGAGGGGATTTCATGGATAGAAGCGAGAATAGCGGATTCAGCCTACGACCAGATTACACAATTTGCCGGGCACTACGATGGCTTTGCGGATGGTTTTGCCTTCGATCAGGGCGGCGATTTTCGGGTCGGCCAGAGCAGCTTTTTTGACGGTCTCTTCGTCGGCATCCACAGGCAGAACGACGCGGCCACGGACTTTGCCGTTGATCTGGAGGACCACTTCCACCTCGGTGTCCTTGAGCAGGGCGGGGTCGAAGGTCGGCCACGGTTCATAGGCCAGTGTGGTGGTATGGCCGAGCACTTCCCAAAGTTCTTCCGCCTGGTGGGGGGCCAATGGGGCCAGCAGGAGGACGAACGATTCGAGGGCTTGCTTCGGGCGCACGTCCTTGCTGGTCATGAAGTTCGTGAATTCCATGAGCTTGGATATGGCGGTGTTGAAGCGGAGGGCGTCGAAGTCGTCGGTCACTCCGGAGATGGTTCTGGCGAGCGTTTTGGCGGTTTCGGCATCGAGCGGAATATCCTGAACGCGTGGGTCAAGTTGGACGGATTCGGACATGTCGTCCACAATCAATCGCCAGACTCTGGCCAGGAATCGCGAAACGCCTTCCACGCCCTTCATGCTCCAGGGTTTGGTGGCTTCGAGAGGGCCCATGAACATTTCGTAGAGTCGGAGGCTGTCGGCGCCGTATTCCTCGACGACGATGTCGGGATTGATCACGTTTCCGCGACTTTTGGACATCTTGTTGGCGCGGGCATCCACTTTGATGGAGTGGTCAGAGGCCAGCACAAAGCGGTCGCCCTGCTTCACGGCCTGCTCCGGTTCGAGCTTGATCTGGGCCAGATCCACCCGCTTGCCGGCTCTCATGGTGAAGTGGCTGTGTTCGTCCTGAACGGCTTCATCGACACCGACCCAGCCGCCTTCGGAATCCTGATAGACCGTATATTCAGTCTCGCCCAGGATCATGCCTTGATTGACCAGCCGGTGGAACGGTTCGGCGGTGTGAACCAGTCCGCGATCGAACAGCACCTTGTGCCAGAATCGGCTATAGAGGAGGTGCAAGACGGCGTGTTCAGCACCACCGATATAGAGGTCAACCGGCATCCAGTATTGTTCCAGCTCGGTGCTGAACGGGGCGGAGTCGTTTTTCGGGTCCATATATCGGAGGTAGTACCAGCACGAGCCAGCCCATTGGGGCATGGTGTTGGTTTCCCTCTGAAATTTCTCGGAATAGAGAACCCATTCCGTGGCTTTTGAGAGCGGCGGTTCAGGGTTTCCGGAGGGCCGAAAATCTTCCATTTCAGGCAGGCTGATGGGCAGTTCGGCAACGTCCACAGCATGTGCGTGGCCATTTTCGTCGAGCAAAATCGGGAACGGTTCGCCCCAATAGCGCTGACGGCTAAAGAGCCAGTCGCGGAGCTTATAGTTAATGGTGAGCTTGGCCAGCCCTTTATCGGCCAGATAGGACTCGACAATCACCCGCTTGGCCTGATCTGTGGGGTAGCCGTTAAGGTTGAACTCATTGTTGGCAGAATTCACGACCAGGCCGAGTTCGGTTTCAGCCTCTGGCAGTGGCTTGGAGTGATCCAGAAGATCTTGCGCCACCACGCGTTTGATGGGCAGGTCGAAGACTTTGGCGAACTCGAAATCGCGATCGTCGTGGCCCGGTACGGCCATGATTGCGCCGGTGCCGTAACCGGAGAGGACGTAATCAGCGATCCAGACAGGGATTGGCTCGAATGTGACAGGGTTCACGGCATATCCGCCGGTGAAGACACCGGTTTTTTTGCGAGTGGCGTCCTGACGCTCCATGTCACTCTTGGCGGCCACTTCGGCTTGATAGGCTTTGACGGCCGAAAGCTGCTCAGGCGATGTCAGGCTTGCGACCAGCGGATGTTCAGGCGCCATAACCATATAGGTGGCGCCAAAGAGGGTATCCGGACGGGTGGTGAAGACACGGATACAGTCGGTTTCAGGCGTATCCGGGAACGACTTCACGCTGCGCTGGCGGGCCCAGTCGTGGAACGTTTTGGGGTCGCCGAGGTAGAAATCGACTTCAGCGCCTTCGCTCCGGCCGATCCAGTTGCGCTGCATGTCCTTGATGGCTTTGGGCCAGTCGACCAGCTCGAGATCGTCGATCAGATGCTCGCCATAGGCGGTGATCCGCAGCATCCACTGCTTCAGGGGCAATCGAACTACTGGATGGTTACCGACTTCGGACTTGCCTTCCTTGACTTCCTCGTTGGCCAGCACGGTTCCCAAAGCAGGGCACCAGTTGACAGGCACTTCAGCACGATAGGCGAGCCGATGGGCATCGCGATAAGCGGCTGGATCAGTGCAATCGGAGGGGATGGGCAGTTCGCTGATGGGGCGACCTTTGCCGACCCGTTTACGACCTTCGGCATCGGCCCAGACGCATTCAGGGTCGTACCAGGTGTCATAAATTTTGAGGAAGATCCACTGAGTCCAGCGATAATAGTGTGGATCGGTGGTATCAACTTCACGGTCCCAGTCGTAGGAGAAGCCGAGGGACTTGATCTGGCGGCGAAAATTATTGATGTTCTGCTGGGTGGTGTCGCGTGGGTGGGTGCCGGTCTTGATGGCATATTGTTCGGCAGGCAGTCCGAAGGCGTCCCAGCCCATGGGGTGGAGGACATTATGGCCGAGCATGCGGCGATATCGGCAGAGGATGTCCGTAGCGGTATAGCCTTCAGGGTGGCCCACATGGAGACCTGCGCCCGAAGGGTAGGGGAACATGTCGAGGGCGTAGAACTTCGGTTTGTCGGGAACGAAGTCGAGTGTACGGAAGGTTTTATGGTCGTCCCAATAACGCTGCCATTTCTTTTCGATACGGGAAAAGTGATAAGCGGGCATCTTCGATCAACGACCTCAACCATGGGGGCAACTTGCGATATCTTTCTCAGACGATTCTGAGTCCCTTAAGATAACCTTTCTGATTGAGAAACGCCAATGTCCTGTAAGGGGCAGGATTCGTATTTGTCCATGGTGTGAAATGATTCCAAACGCGCCAGGACTGGCGGCTTGACCTGACGGTTTTTAGACCAGAGACTTTAGCTTTTCTTTCCAGAAAATAAAAAAATTATGGTTTAATCATGATTTGCCTGGGTTGACGATTGGAGCCACTGCGGTTTTTCTGATTTGTCAGCACGCATCAAATCCATCGGTTAGATTTCAGTGCAGATACACCATAGAGTGCAGCATCGAGAGCTGATTATTGAATGACTCGGCGAATTGATGCGCATCTATTGAAATTGAGGCACACACCATGATTGACCGCGAAAACAGGCGTGTTTCACGCTCTAAATCCATACGACAAAAGTCGCTGACCGTTCTTATGCTCTGTGCCGTAAACATTTCCGGCTGCAATAACGGTAAAATGAGGACTGTTCAAAGGCCCCGATTTATGGGTAACCCGTTTCGCCGACAGGCGATTGTGGTGAATCCCGGAATCGAAACGGTCCAGACACCTGGATCTGTCGTCGTTGAACAGCAGGGTGGAGTGACGGCTACGACGGAATCTGGCGAACCGCCGGTGACCACATTGCAGCCCCGACAGGGCAGCGGTGCCGTGACCAGTGTGGTTCCATCGTTCGACGATGCCCAGCAACCGCTCGGTTCAGGGCCACGAACATCAATCGACTCCACGCGTCCTGGGGCTTCTCCCAGCGATGCCAAAAGTATTATGAACAGCCTTGCCCCGCCGGCTGAGGCTCCGCAAGTGATTATGGAGGCTCCTCCAATAGGTGCCGGATCATCTGGTAGGTCTGGATTATCGGCTCCGATTGATTCATCCACGAATCGGGCGGCTGGTGGCCAGACCAACGAAGAGCCACGGCTGGAAGCGATCGAGCCGCGT
>CAMBZY010000223.1 GCA_945872325.1 Candidatus Kuenenia stuttgartensis
GAGTTAACAAAAAAGCACGAAACCGCCAAGATCAATCCAATGGAGATACTCTTTGTATAGGATGTACATCAGGGAGACTTTGGCCATAACACCACTGATTTACTATGAATGCATTCCGGTCACAGTCATCCCGGCCCTGATCCTGCTCAGTGTTTGACGAACTTTTTTCCGATCTTCCTGAATCTCTCTACGTGCCTGTTCCACGGTCGTAGGATCAAGTCGAACGTCTTGTCCAGGTTGGAGTTGTGCCAATACTGGCAAACCTGATGATGCTACTTGTCCGAGGGTTGGATATCCCCCCATCGTGCCTCCGGATACCCCCAGAATGATCAACTCCAGGCCCGTCCACTGAATCGTTCCCGGCATGACTGGCTCTGAAAGTCGGCCTGAATCGACGGGCCATTTTGATTTGAGAAGCTCTTGATTGGGCCCTTCGAACCGCAATCCCACCCGATTACTTCTGGGCGACATCCTCCAGCCAGTCAGGACGTCCGCCAAGCCTCCATTTGTTTTGCATACCCTTTTAAATTCATCACTTGGGACAAATGGAAGGACGACGGATCCAATTCCCCCAACCTGCCTGATCACTGAATAGGCGAGTTTTCGGACGGGTCGTACCGGCAATTGAACAAGACTGTCTGACTTTACGCAGTCTCCTTCAACCAATCGCTTTTCGCTGGATTGACTGTTTAAGACTTTCTCACCCTTCCAGCCACCAACCACCGCTAAATAAGATCTCAGACCCTGTCCTTCATGACGCACCTGAACGGAATCGCCCTCCTCAAGATTTATCGAAACTGAATCGCTGTAGACTCTTAAGTGATTCGTGGTGGTTCGTATCTCGATAACTGCTCCGGGTCCGACGATCGCAATACGGATGCTTTTTATGACACGAAACAAGCTGCTCGTCTGTGTCATCTCTACACAAGGATCATTTAAATCGTTATCCAGCAGAGCATTGGCAAGTTGGGCGTGGTATGGGTCGAACCAGCCGCCGGTGGGAACTCCAAACGCCCGAAAGCCTTTTCGGCCATGGTCTTGAATCGTATCAAACAGGCCTTGTCGTTCGATTTTAATCGACACGTTGCCATACGCTCCGAATCTGCCAGCCAAGCTCATCAGCCCAGTCATGCACCCACCTGGCCATCTGGCAGGCGTGAGGGCTGTCTCCATGAATGCAAAGTGTTTCCACTAAATGGTTTTCGACCAGATAAACCAGTTGGCTGCGGATCTCGTCAGGGTCTGTCAGAATCGAGTTGGGTCGGGCACGAGGCACCAGCGTTCCATCGGCGTTGTACCGACGATCTAAAAACCCTTCCCTTACGAGACTTACACTATGTCCTGAAGCAACACCCACCACCACACCCACCGGCTGAATCATCAGCGCCATTCCAAGTTTTGAGGCCGCCCTGACTACCCCCAATGCAACGGTTGGCTGGACAACGGCCTGATTATACAAAGCCCCATGAGGCTTGAGGTAAGGCAGATATACGCCTACCGATCTGGCCAGCTTTTGCAAGTGCTTGCACTGGTCTATCACCATGCGTTCCACCTGACCTGCTGTCATCTCTTGAGGAAGTCGGCCAAAGTTTTCGCGATCCGGATAGCCTGGATGGGCCCCTAAAACCACTCCATGCTGCCGAGACATCATCATGGCCGCCAAAGCGGTGGAATCATCGCCTGCATAAGCACCTGTGGAGATACTGGCTGAGGTGATCAGGGGCATGATCCGGTCGTCCTGCCCACAACCCTCGCCCAGATCCGCATTCAGATCGAACGCGTAACTTGAGTCATGCATGTTGTTTATGTCTCGTTTCCTGAGTGTCGGGCATCACGCCGCCCGGGCATGGAACAAATTGGATACGATCGCCGGGCCGGAATTGAAAGAAGCCATGTTCAAGGTCGCAAATGACCATCTCTGTCCGACCAAGCAAGTGCCACCCTCCAGGTGATTCGCACGGATAGATTCCTGTCTGCCTGCCAGCAATTGCGACGGAACCAGCTGGTACGCAGATGCGGGGAGATGTGCGCCTTGGGAGTCCGGAAATCATGTCCGGTAGATACCCTGCATAGGGAAAACCTGGTAGAAACCCGACAGCATAGACGTGAAAGGATTTGGATGTATGAGCCTGCACCACGCCGGCCTCAGTCAGGCCCACAGACTTGGCGACCTCTGAGAGATCAGGGCCATCATAAACGACTGGGACGTGGATGAGCCGGCCAGTTGAGATATGATCGAACTGGGCCTTCAGATAGCCTGTCTCCAGTGATGCAACAGACTGTTTTATAGAGGTTTGCAGCTGATCATATGCACCGTCTTCCAATGTCGGGTCGCAGACCACGGCGGCCGTCCGATAGGCGGTGACGATCTCGACCACGTCTGCCAGTCCTTGAGTTCGAATCCGTTCCGACCAATCAGAGGCAAGCGTTTCTGTTGGAAAGTGGACCAGCCATCCGCAATCGCCGAGCGATTCGATCATGATCTCAAGTTCGACTTTCAATGGATTGGTGGTCATGAGGTCTAAATGGGTCCGAGGGCGAACATGTCGAGCTTGATGCAAACATCAAGCCACGCTATTCTAGGGCCAATCTCAAGGTCTGGAAACCGCCTGATGCCCGATGTGGTATATTCTTGCATCAGATGAGTCGACGACCGAACGAATTGAACCAACAAAAGGGAGCATAACATGGGCTTTTTCGACGGCAAAAAGGGTGTGATTCTGGGCGTGGCCAACGACTTCAGTATCGCCTGGGCGATCAGTCAGAAGTTGGTGGAACAAGGTGCCGAGCTTGGTTTCACCCACCTTCCAGGCGAAAAAATGCGCCGCCGGGTTTCAAAACTTTCCGAGCCCCTGGGTTCGAAAATGCTCGAATCGTGCGACGTTCAGAAGGACGAAGATATTGCCGCCGTGTTTGCCAAAGCCAAAGAGGTGTACGGCTCCATCGACTTTGTCCTTCACTCGATTGCGTTTGCTCCACTTGAGGATATCAAGAATCCTGTCCTGAAGTGCAGCCGTGATGGTTTCAAAATGGCTATGGAAATCAGCGCCTATTCACTCGCCGCTGTGTCGAAATATGCCAGCGAAGTGATGAATCCGGGCGGTTCGATTTTGACCCTGACCTATTACGGTGGAGAGCGGGTCGTCTCTGGATATAATGTCATGGGCGTTTGTAAAGCCGCTCTGGACATGACTGTACGATATCTAGCCTATGACCTTGGCCCGAAGAATATTCGCGTCAATGCCCTTTCCGCCGGCCCTGTCAAAACTCTGGCTGCATCGGCTGTGGGTGAATCTGACAAACTGGCTGGCCTATACGAAGCCGTGGCTCCTTTGGGCCGCAATATTACGCGTGAGGAAGTCGGTTCCGCAGGCATGTTCCTGCTCTCAGACATGGCCAGTGGGATCACCGGCGAAGTCCTGCACGTCGACGCCGGTTACAATATCATGGGCTCCCCCGGCCGCGCTGTGGAAGCCGCCAAAGAAGGCAAAATCTGAGTCTGCGAATCGTAGAATAAAAGTCATAAAGCGGTGTGCGCACAATGCGGACACCGCTTTTTTATTGATCGGTCCCTCAGCCTGATGCCGGCACCACGAAAGTCAGTCGGACGCGCTTGGCGGGGTTCATCAGAGATTCTTTATCAACCTTCATGTCTCGTTCAAATGGTCGGCCCACCTGATTGCCCGACGGATCTTCGAGAACAGGATCCACTTCAATAAAGTGCAATCCTGGTGACCATTTCACCACGGGCGTAAATTTCCAAATCAGCCCATCAGCCGAAATTTCAGCCTTACCATCAAGCGGACATTCGCCGGACTCCAGTACGCTGATTAATCGCATGGCCATGCCGGTATCCACAGGCTGATGGAATTGAATTTCGAGGGCGGAACTGGCTTTCGCCTGAGGTGGCTTGATTGTCCAAAGCCGTGGCTCCACCGGCTCATGATCCGCAAGCCCGACCATAAAGGTCTGCTCGAACGGCTTTTCCATCGCCACTCCACGAGCATCGGCCCAGCCTTTGGCAACATGGATGGTATATTGGTGACCTTTTTCGAGGATCGCCCCATCTTCTTCGCGAGGCTTCAGGCCCGACTTCACCCGGCCTGGGTCGAACAATAATGTCAGGCGTTTGCCGTCGCGATCCCACAATTCCTGATCAAGTTCCAAAAATGGCTGGATCAGGATCCGGCCAGTATCGTCTTTGATCTGAATAAACTTCGACGATTCGCCGCGTGCCATGGGACGGTTGAAGTGCAGATAGACCCTCAACAGATTCTCCGGCCATTGCTTGGAGACTGGTCGAATCTCAAGCAGTTCAGGCGCCATCCCGCCCGTTTTGGGAATCCGAAATGACCACTGAATTTGCGAATTTCCGGAATCCTTCCGTTCAACGACCTGAAAATTCATCCCTTCGCGGAACGGATATTTCGGGCGAAAGATCAGGACACCGGATTCCGCAACCCATTTGCCAGCCACAGGTACAGGCGTTTTATCAGATTCATCCCTGCCAGGAATGCGCTGAACAATCCACGAGCCAGGCTGATTGGTATTCCCGGCAATCAATCGAATCTGGTCGGGCTTGAATTGAGTCGATTCCACAACCCAATGCCCTGCACCTTCCTGATGCAAGTGAAACGGGCTGGATGAGTCGGCTCTGAGAATGCGACCATTTAGAAGTAGCAGACCGCTCAGAATTGCGATGAAAATCGCTGGATTGGATTTTGAATTGGGATGGAAATGAGTCATGACTCGGCCCGGTTCAAGAAATCTTCAGGGTCACGAACAAAGAACACGCCCGGCAATTTTCCACTGACGGGCGTGTCGATTTGCGTTTTCGCAGGAATTCCAAAATAGCAGAAATCAAGGAAGCGGAATTGTCTTCAAATCCACTTGACCTGACTCTGTGCGGGTCAGAATGACGGCACGAGCGTCGTCGAGCTTATCCAGGTGATCCACACCCTTAAGCCCGGCTACGGTTTCAAACGCCTGTCCAGCGACTCCACCACCACTAACACGCTTGGTAATCGCCTCGCGATCGGCCACGCCTTCGGTCGAGATTTTCATGACTCCACGTGCGCTGTTGGCCATCAGGATATAGTCGTGGCCATCTTTGGCGTAAACAACCATGTCCAAAGGCCGGTTGCGATTGCCCAACTCGGCCACTGTGGTGCCTTTAACGTGTGCTCCAGGAGCGAGATCCTTGACAGGAACTTTCACCAAAGGCGTGCAGGTGTAAGCGGCCAGAAGGTGCGGCTGACCGGCGATTCGGTACGTTACAAAGGTCCGGATTGGCGACTTGGTTTCATATTGGCCGTGAGCACCGTGATAGATCTCGACTGATGCACCTTGTCCAGCGGCCTTGAAGGGCACGTCGAGAGTGACGAGACGGGACGAGAATTCTTCGTTCGAAAGACCAGCCACGTAAAGCTTTCCGTCCATGAAGGCGAGGTCGGTGATGGCATCGTTACGCAGCGATTGACCACGTTGGACGGCTGAGGCGGCTGGAAGTGCAGGCAGATCGACTTTAGAGTAAGCGATTTTATCGAGATCGACCTCTTTGACTTCGCCCTTGGAGATCTGAAAAATCACCGCTTGAGCATCGGGGCCCTTACCACGCGAAATGGAAAGATAAGTAGTTCCACTGATGGGGTTTACGGCGAGATCGTTGATGAGTAGATCGGAAGTGGGGACGCCAAGTTTATCGGCCACTTTTTTGCCCAGATTCTGGACGTCCACAGATTCCATGGACGAGGCTTTGGCCGAGTCGCCGGTCGCAATAGCCCACACAGAACCACCTCGGCTATCTCCTACGAAGAGAACACCTTCTGGCCCGAAAGCCAGAGCACCGGCGGATTGG
>CAMBZY010000224.1 GCA_945872325.1 Candidatus Kuenenia stuttgartensis
CGAGCACAGGCTTGTCGCTTTGGAGAACGGCACTATCCCAATTCGTGGAATTGACTTCGAGAGCACTTCCGGCCATTTTCAGTTCACCTTGAGTCAGTAAGGAAATCGTCCTGATTCGAACGAATCTGCACCCGTACGCATCGCGTATGTTGCATCATAGTAGGCAAAGATCGGTCAAGTCAATCGTTCTGAAACGAATCGGCTGCCTTAAACGATCCGTTTCGTCATCTTTTCCATCTCTTCAGCCATGTAGAGAATCCGGCCACATGACCTGCAGAAAACCAAGGTGTCACAGTTGATCAAGTCGTTGAGCATCTGAGATGTCACAGACATGTTACAGCCCATGCACGCGCCTGATTCGACCACGGCCATGGCCTCAGCCCCTCGCTGGCGAATCACTCGCTGATACTGCTCGCGAATGTCGGGATTGATCACCGCTTCAGCATTCAGCAAAGAGTGAGCCAGTTCTTCTAGCTTGGCCTCTTCTCCGGCCTTGGCTTCCGTTGATTGCTTCTGATACGTTGCCAAATCGTCCTGGGCTTTTTTCAGGTCAGCTTCGAGGAGCTTAACGGAAGCATCGCGATCTTCCAGATCAATTTCAAAGTCGATAATCTCATCATCAACCTTGTTCACCTGCGACTTGACCAAAGCGATCTCGTTCTGAATCGCCTTGTATTCTTCATTCTTCTTAACTGTCAGCAACTTTGAAGAATAGTCGTCGATCTTGCCCAGAAGACTCTTCCGCTGAACCTCTTTAAGCCCTTTACTGACCTTGATTTGCTGAATATCTTTCTTGGCTTTGTCCAGCGTGTCCTGCTTGCGGGCCACCTGTGCCTGACGGGCTACAATCGTCTTGGGTACGCTCAGCAACCGATCCCGGATGGCTTTGGATCGTTGGTGCAGCGAGTGAATCTCACGGAGCGAGTTGGCTGTGGTTGTCATGTCTCGTTTTCGGCGCTATAGGTCGACGTGGATTCTTCCATGGATGTTCGACCATGGTTTTCATAACCATGTTGTCTCATATTCTGCCAACGTTCATCAACAAAAAAACGCCGATGACCTTTTGGTCATCGACGCTTTGTTGATTCTTAGCCTGTATGCTCAAGGAATCCCTCAAGCTGACGGCTGCGAACGGGATGTTGCAGCTTACGCACCGCCTTGGCTTCAATCTGGCGGACCCGCTCGCGGGTCACCTTGAAGATTCGGCCCACTTCTTCAAGCGTATAAGTGTAGCCGTCGCCAAGCCCATATCGCAGTTTGATGATCTCGCGTTCACGATAAGTCAAGGTCTTGAGAACCTGATCAATCTTGTCCTTGAGCATCTCCTGAGTGGCCGCGTTGATCGGGCTCTCGACCGAATCGTCTTCGATAAAGTCGCCGAAGTAGCTATCCTCAGACTCACCCACAGGACGGTCCAGAGAGATCGGGTGACGGCTGATCTTCATCACGCGGCGGGCTTCTTCAATCGAGATATTGGCGTACTTCGCCACTTCGTCGATCGTCGGCTCGCGACCCTTTTCCTGAAGCAGCTTCTTCTGCACATTACGCAGCTTGGACATCGTCTCGATCATGTGGACCGGGATCCGGATCGTCCGGGCCTGGTCGGCAATGGCTCGTGTAATCGCCTGACGAATCCACCAGGTGGCGTAGGTGCTGAACTTAAACCCGCGACGATATTCGTATTTGTCGACAGCACGCATCAAGCCCGTGTTGCCTTCCTGAATCAGGTCAAGGAACGACAGGCCACGGTTGCGGTACTTCTTGGCGATCGAAACCACCAGACGCAGGTTACCGCCCGACAACTGACGCTTGGCTTCTTCGTACTGGCGGAACCGCTCACTCATCTTGCGAACCCGGCGGGCCAGTGAGCCTGGTGTTTCCAGGGTCATCAGCATCAGGTCTTTGAGCTCTTTGAGCATGTTTCCATGCTCTTCGTTCACCACTCCGGCCTTCTTCATGTCCCGAAGTTCAACAACCACTTCATTCATACGGTTGGAGATCTGCTCCAGACGCTTCATCAGGGGCTGAATCTTCTGGGTCCGAATCGAGAGTTCTTCGACCAGACGAACGCACTTGCGGCGGCGAACGGCCATCCGTTTGAAGATCATCCGCTGAGTCTTGCGATCACCTTTGGACTGAAGGAACGATTTGAAGTCCAGGCGGTTCTGATCCATCAGGTAGGTCAGCGTTTTCAGGTTCGCCGGCATACGGCCCAGAATCTGATCTTTTTCAAGATTCTCGGTGACTGAGACCTTCACGGTCCGGTCAAAAGGCAGGTCCCCAGCATCCACCTTACGCAAAACTTCCACGACCAGACGCAGTGCGTAATCGCATTCGAGGACTTTGCCGCGGAATGACCGGCGTGTGTCTTCGATCAGCTTTGCCAGGCGAATTTCTTCATCCCGCTTGAGCAGTGGAATTTCGCCCATCTGGGTCAGGTACATCCGCACAGGATCATCGATCCGGCGTGAGAACGAATCCTCGCTCAGTTCGTCGTCGAGCGACAGTTCGCCGTCGTCTTCGACATCAGCACCGACAATGTCTTCATCTATACCGTTCAGATCGTCATCCAGAACGGAATCAACAGGCGAGCGGGCTTCCACCTCGTCCTCGTTGATCATTTCTATGCCCATTTCTTCCAGTGTATCCTGAATCATCTGGAGCTTTTCAGGGCTGGAGAATTCGTCGGGCAGGAGCTCGTTGACCTCTTCGAAGGTCAGGAAGCCGCGCCTTTTGCCCTTGTCCAGGAGCATTTTGACGACGGGGTCCAGTTTTTCCATGGGGGAGTCTCCTCGATGCGTGATACTTATGGGATTCAGGGATTTATCGAATGGGACTGAATGCCGACCCAAGGGCGGGTAGCCCGTGTGCCAGCAATCGACGAATTTCAAGTTGCAAGGCTTGATGCGTTTCCGGGTCTTCAATCTGGTCAACGTCAGCAAGAGCCCGACGTAGTTCGGCAATGTGATCCTGCATGGAGCGACGTGCAAATTTGCTCAAAATGCCCGTCAACCGATCGCGGCCTTCGGCAGGGACAACGCCCTCCCGCAATGGCCCGGTATCGATCCCCTGCAGAAGCCCTGCGGCATACGACTGTTCCGCACTTTCAAGGCGGTCAACCACCCGATCGAATTCGGGAAGTTCACCAGATCGAAACGTGTCATAGATCGCTTGGGTAATCATTCTTAAAGTCGGGTGCCTCAGCTCGCTGGCCAAAACACGCGGCATGACCTCGCCCACCATTTCAGGATGATTTAGAAGCAATTCCACCAGTTCTCGCTCAAGGGGGTCTGGTCGAACCACAACAGGTACCGGTTCTTGAATTTCCGTGACAGTTCGTCGCTGGTCACGCTTGTTCGATTCCCGTGTCTGTCGATTCCACTCTCGTTGGAGGTAAGCTGTTGGAATTCTTAGGCGAAATGCCAATCTGTCAAGGGCCATGGCCACTTTCATCTCCAATCCGCTACCAGATTGTCGTGGTACGCGAGCGAAAATGGACATCACCCACTCAGCCGCCTGACGTGCTTGCTCCGTGTTTTGAAGGTCGAAACGTGACTCTGCCCGATCAATCGCAAATTGTAGAGGGTCCACAGACCGCTCAATTAATTTCCGAAATTCTTCGGCACCAAATTGATTCAAAAAATCACAAGGGTCCATGCCGTCCGGCAAAGCCACCAAGGTCAGATCCACCGGCTGGCCCAGAAATATTTCCAGACTCCGCTCCGCTGCCTTCTGACCCGCCTCATCGCCGTCGAACACCAGAACAACCTTGTCAGACAGCTGACGAAGCACCGGTATGTGCTCCGAGCCAAGGGCTGTTCCCAACGTGCCTACCACGTTGGAAAGCCCTGACTGATGGGCAGCCATAACATCGGTATAGCCTTCCATCACAACCACTTGCTTCGCTTCGCGGGCCGCTGTCCGGGATAGATCTCCGGCATAAACCAGCTTGCGTTTCTGGAATACGGACGTTTCTGGTGAGTTGATATACTTGCCGGTACGTCGCCCCTGCTCGGCCAAAGCCTGCTCACGGGCCGGCAAAATTCGGCCTCCAAAGCCGACCACCCGGCCCGAAAAATCGTGAATCGGGAAGATCAGACGATCGTGAAACCGGTCAAATGTCCGCCCCTCGGAATTCGCCAGAATCCCTGACGCCTCAAGCTGTTCCTCGGTGAATCCAAGGGTACGGGCCTCGCGTTTGAATTTCGACGAATCAGCAGGCGAATAGCCAAGACCAAATTGTTCGATAAATGGGTCGGTCAGACCTCGCCCATGAGCATATTCCACGGCCTCGGGATGATCTACCAAAGCCTCTTTATAGTAGGCAGCTGCCCAACTTAAGACACGGTAGACATCGGACTTGGCAGGCCCTTTCGGTCCATCGGTCTGGGCCTTCATTTGATCCAGGCTGATGCCCGACCGATCGGCCAGAATGCGGATCGCTTCAGGGAATTCGACCCGCTCATATTGGCGTACAAACTCAATACAGTCGCCACCCGCACCGCACGACCAACACTTATATGATTGACGCTGGGGATTGATGTCGAGCGATGGATTCTTGTCATCATGAAATGGGCATAACGCCTTAAAGCGATTGCCCATACGATGCACTTGAAGGTACTGCCCGATCAGTGAAACGATATCAACCGTTTCTTTGATTTGTCGAATGATCGAGTCAGTCGCAGAAGACACCAGAAGCCCCTTCAGGAGCCGCTTTCCAGATCAGAAAGCCGCTTCCATGGTAGTGATTCAAATTGTATGGCAGACAGCTTTGGGAATCGCTCCTCAAGCAATCATCTGCCGATCGGACCAGGACTGAGCAACTATAGCCCTCAGGATGTACGCGGTCAAGCGATTGCACAAATCCCAGCCAATTCCAAGCGATCCAGAAAAATCAAGTGAATTCCAAGACATTTCCGGGCCGTTTCCAAAGTTTTTTTTCGGACCTCAACAAGACAAAATTTACTTGAAAGCCTGTCTCAAAAACCAAGTGTCAAAGTCAAGGGCAGTCAGACCCAGTCCGAACTATCACTTAAGCCCATAAATGGGCTGTAGATAAACATAATTCAAAGCAATCGGGGCTCTCGGGGTCCTGGTCCGTTAGCTCTCGGTTTCTTCATATTCATCATCGACAACTTCGATTGGGAACTTTGAATCTTTTTCGAAATATTTACGGATTAGAGAAAATAGGGGCTCTGCTGAGATTTTAAACTTTGAGGGTTTCTGGATGAAACTTCGATTTGACGTTGCCCAGTCAAGCCTGATACATGTGGAGGGTTGCTAGCCGGTCTTGGCGCTATCTCCGGTTCCGCATATCCAAACCAACCGGGGCTAGCGCCAAGACCGGCTAGATAAATCCAAAACAAGCCTAGCAAATGTAGGGTGGGGTGAAGCCCACCTGCTTCTAGAGCGAATCATCAATTATCGTATACAAACCCGTTTTGCAATAATGCTTTAAACTGTTTTATATAAATCAGTTACGAATTAGTTCGGGATGAATCCCACCTGCTTCCATAGCCCACTCAAGCCTTATAAATGGGGGCCTTCCGGTCTTAGAGTTTGCCCCGGTTCCGCATGTCAAAACCAACCGGGGCTAGCGCCAAGACCGGCTAGATAAGCCCAATCCAAGCCTCGCAAAACCAACCGGGGCTAGCGCCAAGACCGGCTAGAAAATCGCCGCGCTGCGATAGACGATGCTTCAAAGTTGAATTGTTCGAATCCTACATTTAGGAAAAAGTCCAATCATAGACCACTAAAAAACCAGATACCGATCGCTATCTTCGACTTTTGTCGTCAACTCTGCGGAAAGGCTAAACCTTATTTTTTCAGATTGATCTGTAAGCGATCTCAAGAATC
>CAMBZY010000225.1 GCA_945872325.1 Candidatus Kuenenia stuttgartensis
CGTGGCCGTCCAGGAAATTCTGGTCCTCTCGATGGAGCAGGCCGACGGAGCATTTACACCACGGTCAGGCGAAATTTCCTACCAACCTTTCTGACAGTTTTTGATCTGCCGATCCCGTTTTCATCCGTGGGGCGGCGAAATGCAACCAATGTACCTGCCCAGTCTTTAGCACTTGCGAACGACCCGTTTGTGATTGACCAGGCTCGATTCTGGGCGGAGAGAGAGCTGCGAGAGGGGCCTGCTTTATCGGATGGCGAACGAATTCAAAAGATGTTCCGCGAAGCATTTTCGAGATCGCCTCGGGCTGATGAGCAAACGGCTTTGAACGAAGCGTTAAGCGAATATCGAAAAATCCGAAGTGGTCAGGATCCAACCAAAGCCAATGTGGAAACGTGGGCCGATTTGGCACACACCTTGTTCTCTCTCAACGAATTCATCTACCTGCCGTAAATTGAGGAAAATCCGATGAAGAACGGCAATATTGATATGACAAATTGCAATTGTGGCCCATATGCATCGCGGCGGCACTTTCTCAAAGCCAGCTCCATGGGGTTTGGCTCATTGGCGATGGCGAGCATGCTGGCCGATCAGGGGATTGCAATTGCGGATACCGTTGGTCAAAATCCACCTCGAATATTCAATGATCTGACGCCTCGGCCGAGCCATTTCCCGGCCAAGGTGAAAAACGTGATTTTTCTGTTCATGGAAGGTGGGGTGAGTCAGGTTGATTCATTTGACCCCAAGCCGATGCTCGATAAATATCACGGGCAGGATCCTCATAAAGCGATTGGCAAGCTCGAAAAAACTCAGTTTGCAAACGTTGGACAAGTTCTGAAATCGCCCTGGAAGTTTCAGAAACGTGGTAAGTCGGGGATTGAAGTCAGCGACTTGTTTCCACATATTGGTGGGATCGTGGATGAGATTGTTGTATTAAGGTCGATGACATCGAACTTTCCCGAACATACCTCTGCGAATTATTTTATCCACAGTGGGACAGGCTTACAGGGTCGTCCTTCGATGGGTGCCTGGGTGGGCTACGGGCTTGGTACCGAGAATAAGGAACTGCCTGGTTTTATGATATTGAATGGTGGTCGAATTCCATCTGGAGGTCTTGATTTATACTCCAATGGATTCCTGCCTGCGACATTTCAGGGGTCTCTGCTGAATGCCAACGGGACTCCGATGGCGAACATTCAGGCAGCGGAATCGGAGAAAAAGGTTCAGGGTGGGAAACGCGATTTCATTCGAAGAATGAATCAGATGGCCCTGGCTCAATCAGGTCCTGCAGATGCTTTGGAATCTGCGATTCGGAATGCCGAAACGGCTGCCCGGATGCAAACGTCCGTTCCAGAGCTTGTGGATCTTGCAGGCGAATCGGAAGCGACCAAGAAGATGTATGGGCTTGATTCAGAATATGAGCCGACCCGGGTTTTTGCCCGCCAGTGCATGATTGCCAGGCGGATGGTGGAGCGTGGAGTGCGGTTTGTGGAATTGACGATCCCAGCCATTGACGGGGTGGATCGGTGGGACGCTCACGGTAGTCTGGTGGACAATCACGGGAAAAATGCAAGGGCGATGGATCAATCGTGTGCCGCTCTGGTGAAAGATCTGAAAGAGCGGGGCTTGCTGGATTCCACTCTGGTGGTCTGGTCTGGCGAATTTGGTCGGACTCCGTTCGCTCAGGGCTCGGATGGGCGTGATCATAACGAGCATGGTTTTTCGATGTGGATGGCCGGCGGTGGCCTGAAGCGTGGAATGACCTATGGCATGACCGACGAATGGGGATACCGTGCCGTAGATAAGCGTCTGGAAATTCACGACCTTCATGCCACCATTCTGCACTTGCTGGGGCTTGATCACACGCGTCTCACCTTCCGGTTCGGTGGACGTGATCTACGCCTGACAGACGTGCGTGGAGAGGTGATTAAAGATATTCTAGCTTGATTTTGCGAGTCTCGAATTCATCTGCTTTGATATGATCCCGGAATTGCTCTCAAAGCAGGTGAATGGCTATATGTTTTTAGTCGCATATGGTTTATGATCGGAGCTAACTCTGATTCTTCATAGTTCACATTGATATGTCTTGGGAAAGTGATTGAAAAAATGGATACCACCGCTATGAAATCTGGTCAACCTTCGAAATCGGAAGGGTGTTGGAAGGTCCGGTTTTTGATTTGGCAGGGATTGTCGGTGGTGTTTGGTTTGGCCGTAGTCTGGCAGACTTTGAGGCTGGAATGGACGAATTGGCAGATGGTGCTTGTTTTTGTCATGGCGAAAGAGTTGATGGCTGGGACGATTGGTCTGATGACTCCTCCGATCCGGAGGTGGACCGAGCGTGTGATTTGGAGGAAGAGTTCGGGCTTCTCGGCGTTTTTATGCTCCCTTCACATCCATCCATGGCTGATTCCAGTCCTGTTTCCATCGCTCCACGACTTTACATTCGCTCTCTGGATGCACGGCATGGTCGTTTTTTCGGCGATTGTTCTGCACCGGTTTCCAGTGGCCTATCGCGGTCAATTGGCAGCGTTTCTGGCTGGATTGACGGCGTTGATGGCGAGTTCCAATGGGGCTCCCGAGGGGTTTGTCTGGATGGTATATCTCTACCCGGCGAAGCTGATCCTATGTTGGTGGATCCCGGTCTGGGGCAGTTCAGAAAATACAATTCAGGACTGATTCACGGCAGGCAATATGGTTTGATTTACAAAACAGGATCTGACAGGGATGGATGATCGTGATATAATATCAGTCTCAGCGCGTTTACCGGATAAATGTGCCGCTCGTGGGTTCAGTACTGAACGATGATTCCACGTTGCCATTAAATCGAACATGTGGGCAGGATCGGCCCACAGAAGTCCGAGTACGAATCAAAAGACCATGCCTCCACAATACATCTTCCAGATTGAACAGCTCAGCAAAATTGCCAACAAGAAAGAGATCTTGAAGAATGTCTGGATCTCGTTTTATCCGGGAGCCAAGATCGGTGTTCTGGGGGTGAACGGGTCCGGTAAGTCGACCCTCCTGCGGATTATGGCAGGTGTTGACAAAGATTTTACGGGCATGGCCAAGCCTGCAAACGGGACCCGGATTGGATTTGTTCCTCAGGAGCCAACGCTCGACGAAACGCTCGACGTGCGTGGGAATGTCGAGAAAGCTGTGGCTCCGATCCGCAAGCTGCTCAAGCGGTTTGACGAGATCAATACCCGCCTGTGCGAGCCGATCAGCAACGACGAAATGGATAAGCTGCTGGATGAACAGGCCAAGGTTCAGGACGGGATCGACACGGCCAATGCCTGGGAACTGGACAGGACAGTTGAGATCGCGATGGACGCGATGCGCTTGCCGCCCGGCGATGCCGATGTGACCAAGCTTTCTGGTGGTGAACGTCGTCGTGTGGCTTTGTGCAAAACACTGCTGGAATGCCCTGACATTTTGCTGCTGGATGAGCCGACGAACCACCTCGACGCTGAAAGTGTGGCCTGGCTGGAGCGATATCTGTCGGATTTTCCCGGCACTGTGGTTGCTGTGACCCACGACCGCTACTTTCTGGACAATGCCGCCCAGTGGATTCTCGAACTCGACCGTGGCCAGGGCATCCCATGGGAAGGCAATTATACAAGTTGGCTGGAGCAGAAGCAGGCTCGACTTGAGAAAGAAGATAGAGCATCGGACGCACGCCGGAAAACTCTGGAGCGTGAACTGGAATGGGTGCGTTTGTCGCCCCGGGCACGTCAGGCCAAGAATCAGGCACGGATGAAGCGTTACGAGCAGCTTGCATCTCAGGAATCAGACAAGCGTGATGAAGCCCTGACGCTTTACATTCCACCTGGCCCTCACCTGGGCGATTTGGTGGTTGAGGCCAAGGGCGTCTCCAAGGCGTTTGGTGATCGCTTACTGTTTGAAAATATGGACTTCCGACTACCCCCTGGCGGGATTGTGGGAGTGGTTGGCCCGAACGGCGCGGGTAAAACCACTTTGTTCAAGATGATTGTCGGGCAGGAACAGCCTGACTCAGGCGAATTGCGCGTTGGTCCGACGGTCTGTGTTTCGTATGTCGATCAGAGTCGCGATTCATTGAACCCGGAAAACACGGTGTTTCAAGAGATCAGCGGCGGGCTTGACAATGTCCAGCTTGGGAAGCGCAAAATTCCCTCAAGGGCCTATGTCGCCAACTTTAATTTCAAGGGATCGGATCAAGAGAAAATCGTTGGGAATCTCTCCGGTGGTGAGCGGAACCGCGTGCACCTGGCAAAGTTGCTGAAGTCAGGCGGGAACTTGCTTCTGTTGGATGAACCGACAAACGACCTCGATGTGGAAACCCTTCGTGCTCTGGAAGATGCGGTTGTGGAATTCGGAGGATGCGCCGTGGTGATCAGCCACGACCGCTGGTTCCTGGACCGCATTGCCACCCACATTCTGGCCTTTGAAGGCGAGAGCCAGGTCTTCTGGTGTGAAGGCAATTACCAAGTTTATGAAGAGCAGCGCAAGGCTCGATTGGGCCTGGCAGCGGATCAACCGCACCGGATCCAGTACAAGTCTTTGACCCGCTGATCGTTTGTCTGATCAGTACTTGCATGAATTCCGATAGATGATAAGCTTCACTGAGAATAGGACTTGAAAAAGATGAGTCAGGGCCGGTTCGGCGCACATATGTCGATCGCAGGCGGTCACCACAATGCGGTGACTGCTGCGCTGAAGGTTGGCTGCGACACGTTTCAGGTCTTTACCAAAGGGAATCAGCAGTGGGCTGCGGCTCCTTTATCGGATGCCATGGCCGACCAGTTCAAGGCGGATATGGTGGCCGGCGGATTTTCTTTAAAGCCAGTCGGCCACACGTCTTATCTGATAAATCTGGCCAGTCCTGACCCTGTGACACGAGGCAAGTCGATCAAGGCCTTGATGGAAGAGATTTTAAGGGCTGAGAAGTTGGGTCTAAGCGATCTGGTTATGCATCCTGGTGCCCACATGAATGAAGGTGTGGCTGCCGGTGTGGGTCGGATCAACGATGCCCTTGACGAAGTTCACAAAGCCACAGCAGGTGTGAAAGTGCGAGTGGCTTTAGAGACAACGGCAGGGCAGGGCACTTCGATTGGTTGCGAACTCGAACATTTGCAGATGATTTGTGAAGGTGTGGCCGAGCCAGAACGGCTGACCATTTGTGTGGATACATGTCATGTGTTTGCCGCAGGATACGAACTTGATCCAGCCGATTCGTATGATGCGTGGACGGATCTACTTGAAAAAACGGTTGGAATTGATCGTGTAAAGCTCTGGCATATCAATGATAGTGTCAAGAAGCTGGGCAGTCGTGTGGACCGTCATGCTGGGATTGGTCGTGGACTGATCCCGATGCCCGTATTTGAGCGGGTGGTGAACGACGCGCGATTTCGTGCATGCCCGATGATTTTGGAAACACCAAAAGGGGAGGAAGACGGACGCGACCTTGATTCCATCAACTTGGAAATCCTTCGCAGTCTTGTACGATAAATCATGAGTAGAAGAACACCAGCCGCATCACCCGCACCTCGAACACGAACACCACGCAAATCCAATACTCAGGCGAAGTCCCTGAGTACCGAAACAATGTCTCTGGTACATGCTCCGAATGGGATTGATCTGTCGTATACAGACATGGCGATCCCTGAACCTGCGATGTTCTTAAACCGTGAATTGGGATGGCTTTCATTCAATCAGCGTGTGCTTGAGGAGGCGCGTGACTCGAGTGTCCCGCTGCTGGAACGGGTTCGCTTCATGGCGATATCGGCCTCGAATCTGGACGAATTTTTTGAAGTCCGTGTGGCTGGCCTGCAAGCTCAGTATTACGACAACGTTGAGCCTCAAGATGTTG
>CAMBZY010000226.1 GCA_945872325.1 Candidatus Kuenenia stuttgartensis
ATGAGCCCGATGGGGCAATCGGCACCACTTGCGATCAGTGATCGTGGCGGTGTTCGCGGGTACAAGGAAGGACAGGTCGTATGACGGCTCTCATCCGACGCCGCGAATTCTGGCTTGAATGGCTTTGCCTTGTCCCATTGGTCATGGTCATGGGCACAGCTGGACTTCTGTTCGGCGGAGTGGCCTGGTGGTTCCGACCATTGGCCGTGATGGGCCTGAGTCTGGCCGTGGCGGGCGGGCTTCTGCGAGTCGGATTCCAGAGAGGCAAGCTCTTTCTGAGGAGTCCGATGCTCTTCATTGGAATCCTGGGCTGTGGCTGGGCTATTTTTCAACTCGTGCCTCTCCCAAGATCCATCGTCGGTTCCATGGCTCCCCTGTCGCTTCAGGTGTATGGATATGGCAACGCTCCTGTTCCAGAAGTCGCTCCGTCAACCACATTGCCAGATGCTCCTCAGGTGGCCAATAGTCGCATCCCGATCAGCTTGAACCGATCCGAGGGCGTAAGGCGCATCCTGATCCTCCTGATGGGTTTACCGGTGTTCTGGTTTGTCGGGCTCTGGACAGATCGCCTCCCAAAGCTCATGACTCTGGTCAGTCTGCTGGTCGCTCTGGGGATGGTCAATTCCGCAATCATGACACTCCAGTTACTCGACGGCTCTTCCGGCCTCTGGGGTCTGTTTCAGCCTGACCACAGACTGGTGGTCGGGCCGGGCTGGGTCGACCTTCAGGCCGCTCCTCATCTGTCAGATCTGGAATTTGTGGGATCTGGAAACTCGTCAGATCAACCATGGCCGATCGCCCGCCCTCAGGCCCTTGGGCTGGTAGGTATCATGCCTGGCGGGCTGGCTTCGTTTACATGCCTTCAATCCGTTGTCATTCCTTTGATGTTTGGCTGCCTGTGCTATTTGAGCCAGCGCAGGGGGAGCCGGTTTGGGTTCGTTGATCGCTTGAGGGATCGTGGAATGACGGCTCTCTGGATTGTTCTGGTCTGGTCGCTTTTCCTTTCCACACTGATTCTCGGTTCCATTGGACAGCTATTACCCCTGGTTCCCGCTTTTGCTGGCCTTTTTATGGCCTTCATCTGGGCTTTGCGGGCCGACCTCGAAAAAAAGATCTCTACCGCCTTGGTCCTGATCAGTGTTGCCGGAGCATCGGCTGGACTATGGATCAGCGACATCCGCGGAATTCATGATCAACACGGGATCGATTCCATTTGGGCTGATCAGCCTGTATTTGATGCGTTTGCATCCGACGCTTTCTCGATTTGGGAATCCAGTGGATGGACAGGCATTGGCCTCGGCGCGTACTCTCATGTATCCTCCTATTGGAAGCACACCTATGCTTCTCCGTCAAATTCGATAAGTTCCCTGGCCCAATCGTTGATTGAATTTGGTGTTCCAGCGCTGGGACTCATGGCTTGCGGGAGCCTTTGGGTTTTCTGGAAATCCATCAAAGGCTTTCGCCATGTCGATGCAGAGCATCGATGCCTGCTCGGAACCATCCTTGGTGCCAGTTTTGGAGTGATGGTCGGGCTTTGCCTGCTGCCGGGTTGGGAACTACCGATTCTGACTCTGGTGGCCTGTACCATTCTGGGGCTGGCTGACCGCTGTTTATGCGGAGCCAGAGATTTGTTTGTGGAATCTTGGGAAGGCGTGTAAGAAGCCGCCGACTATCTACTGAGAACGACCTCAAGACGAGATCATTGATGCCTCTTCCACAGCTGAACCTCCGAGACCTTCGCCGCTCTGACCTCCCAGAAGGCCGTTATGACCTGAACCGCAGCCCTGTGCGGATCGGTCGTGGACCGCGCTGTGAAATTCGCCTGCATACGGATCGAATCGCCGACGTTCAAGTCATCCTCCGCCGAGAAGGGGATCGCTGGTTGATCCACCCTGTCGGCCCGCCTGAAGGCAGCATCCTGAACGGTCTGCCGATGACCGAGGCCGCCTGGCTGGATTATGGCACCACTCTCCTGATCGGCCATGTCGAGATCAAGCTCAACGATGCTGAATCTGGCTTGAGTGAACCGGTTGCGGTGATCGCTTCAGAACCTGTCGTGGAACCAATGACTGCGGAAATTGAACCGGAACTTGAGTGTGAACCAGAACTTGTACCTGACATTCCTGAATTCGTGGCTGAGATAGTCGCAGAAGAGCCAGATCCAGTCGTTTTTGAAGTGGCTGAGATGGTTGCAGAAGAGATGCCGGAATCTGTGGTTTTAGAGCTAGAACCGGTTGTGATGTCAGCCCCCGAGGCTGTGGAACACGTTCTGCCCGCTTATTTATCAGCTGTTTCGTCAACTCATCATCGACTTCCGAATCTGGCTGCACCGGTCGCTCCAACTCCCGTGATGGGACTTGCGGAGACGTTCACTTCAGCGGATATTCGCCGCCCGACGCCTCGGCTCAATACGCACAGGACGAATGTTCCGGCGATGGATGGTCGCGAGAGCCTGGATCAATGGGCCAACGATTTTTCGCGACGTTACCGAACCACCAAGTCTCGGAATCTCGATTCTACATCGGACCTTTCTGCCGGTATGGCCTATCAGCCAAGGCCGATCCCGACCATGCTCCGGTCGAGTCATGTCGCCAATCTGGAAGTCAGCCGATTCATCGAGCCAGATCCGGAAATCACAGCCACTGTGGAAGCCTCAACATTGGTTGAGATTCCTGAAGCGGTTGTTCAGCCAACAGTTGTGATCCCGGTTTCCGCCATTGTGGAATGCCTGACACAGGTTGATACCAACGATTTTCAGAACGATCAGGCATCGGCCGTTGTAACCGACCTGTTCGAACCAGATGATGTTGATGGAGTCGAGCCGGAAGTGATTGCTTATTCTTCGTATACCACCGAAGAAATGGTCGTTTTGGAAGATTTGACGGACGATTTTCCTGAGACTGACTCCGACTACGATCAGTCGGAAGAATTTGAATCGCTTGGTGTGGCCCAAGAAAAAAAAACGACTGAATATCTGACGGAACAGTTGTCTGCAAATCAGTTTGAAGAGTGGCTTGGTTCAGTAGGTTCGATTGTTGAAACCAATCAGGCCGATTCTCCCTCTGTGGAGATGATCGACTCCGTTTTGGAGGGGGATGAGGATGCTTACGACCAGTCGCATGAACTCGAAGCTGAGTCTGTCGAGATCCTGATCCCGGCGGAAGTTGTTCATTCTGAACTCACAGAACGCATAGAGACGGCTCTGGTCACGCCCGAATCCGAGATTGACCATCCAGAGGAATTGACTTCTGACGACAGTTCCCTGCACGAATGGCCTTCTGTTCACGATATCCTGCGATGGTCGGCGGTTCGCGAAAGTCAGTATGGGGATCCGGAACAACTGGCACACAGCCAGTCGGAATCCAAAGAGCATGTGATCGAGCCGAAGCAGATGGTGCGGATGAATGTGCCAGCGGCGATGGCGTTATGTGTTGTCTGGCTAGGTGGTTCCGCGATGCTTGCGATGGCCGCATATCGAATCAGCAGTCAGGATGAACTGACTCAGCAGGCGGTCTCAGCCGTGATGGTTGCCAATCAGGCGGGTGGTGCTCCGCGTCTGCCTGCAAACCAGATGGCGAAAATTCAGGATACTCCAGCCTGGTGGGCGATCAGCGGGGACCAGATCTGGTGGAGGGCCACCTTCATGAAGATGCGTGAAACCGCTGGACAGCCAGCAACCATTCCCGGCGAAACTCTGGCAGAACTGGCTCGTCAGCGTGACCCGATTTTGCCAACTGCCAGACTCTGGAATGTTTCACGGCCAGCCATCACAGCGACTGAAGCGGAATGGTCAGGGCTTTCTCGCGACGTGGTTTCATTGATGACATCCGCCGACCACTTTCGCCGTATCGGTGACGAGCAGAAGGCCAATAATGCCGACAAAACCGCCTTGGAACTGGCCACGGCACTGGACCGGTCGTTCAATCAGAAAACCGTTGTTTTTGATGCCGAACTTGGGACGGGGCGATTCCTTCTGCCAGGTCAGAATGAAGTTCTGGTGATCTTGAAACGGCTGGTCAAAGAGCCCAATGGGGCCGAAATCATCATGAAAGTCCTGCCTGAAGATCGGCCAGAGGTGTGGCTGACAGCAGCTCAGATTTTGAAGCAATCTGCCACCGGTGATCCGGCTCCGCTGATGGAGAAACTACTGGCCTGGAAAACTCCGGGCCGGGCTTCGCTCAATCGCCAGCATTTGGAGCAAGCCGTGAGGGCTGAGGCGCTGGCCTTGAACGGGAGCGGTTCGGAAGCGGCTGATGCTTATAAGATGCTGACCCAAGCGGCCCCCGACTCCGTCTGGAAGCGGTCGTGGTTCTTTAATCACGGTTCACTGAGCAGCCAGATCCAAAAAGGTGAAGCCGCAATCGCTTCATGGCGTAAGGCTCGGGGAGAGGATCCGAACCACGAAGTGGACCGCCACGCCATCCAGGCGAGCCGATCCCTGACAGGCAATCTGGGTGAAGCTTCTGCCAAAAACGCACCCGTAAGGACCAACTGACATCACTCGGATCAGCTTTCTCAGCCGTTTAAGATAAAGACGCGAACAGGATAAGACGCACCAGGGGAATCGGACGAATCATGGACGACATCAAGACTCAAAAACCGAAGCCCTCTCGACCTCCAGATTCTGGGCTTGTGCTGATCCTGAAACAGCAATGGGCCAGCCCTGAAGGACGCTGGAGAACGATCGGGCTTGGCGTTTCCATGGCCGTTCTGATCGCTCTTTATTGGGAGAATCTCAAGCACTTCACCTTCGTCTGGTCCAACGACGATAACTACAGCCACGGCTGGCTGGTGGCCCCCCTCTGCATTTTCTTCGCCAATCAGGCCGCCCAGCAGCGCAGTCGTTCAGCTGGTTCGTCAAGTCATTCGTCTGGCCTGATGCTTGGCCTCTTGCTGATCGTGGCCGGCTTGTGTGGCCGATTGGTCACCGTGTTTTTGCCAATCGGGCTCGTCGCGGACGGCTCCCTGATTGTCTGCCTGGCTGGCGTGATTGCCCTGATTTGCGGCACGGAGACGTTTAAGAAATATGCTTTTTCGATCGGTTTCCTGGTCTTCATGATCCCTCTGCCAGTTGCACTTTACACCATGCTGGCAAATCCTTTACAGCTTGTGGTCAGCAAAGTGGCCTCGGTGGTTATGACCACAGCCGGGATTCCGGTCCTGTGCGAAGGCAACATGATGACCCTTCCAGGCGATATCCGCATGTTCGTGGCTGAAGCGTGTAGCGGGATGCGTCAGTTGACCGGGTTTCTGGCCCTTACGGCGGCCGTTGCATATCTAAGCGGAAAGCCGATCTGGTACCGCATCATTCTGATCGCAAGTGCCATTCCAGTGGCCATGGTGGCCAATATCGCACGTGTGATTGTGACCGGTCTGGTGATGTATTATGTGGACCCGAACTATGCCAAAGGTGCCTGGCACACGGTGGAGGGCATGGCTCTGATGATGGCCGGGCTGGCACTCCTTCAGCTTGAAATGGGTGTCTTGAACGCCCTGATGGAAATATTCGCGGCCCCGCCGGTCCCGGCTGGATCATCGGAAGCTAAGCCGGAATCAACACTTAGGTCTGTTGTGAAAGGGGCACAGGCATGAACACCCGCGCACGTGTGATTTTGAGTATTGCCCTGCTTTCCACCGGCCTGATCGCTCACGCAGCCTTGGAACGGGCCGCCACCATCGACCGGCCCAAATTGAATCAGCCACTGGCAAGCTTGCCACTGGTGATTGGCGACTGGGTGGGCAGCGACGAGCCGATCGCGGCCGACATCGTCGAACGGGCCCAGACGGATGAATACATCAACCGGATGTACGAGAATCAGAAGAACCCTGGCCAGAAGGTCT
>CAMBZY010000227.1 GCA_945872325.1 Candidatus Kuenenia stuttgartensis
ACGTCTTTTTTCGAGACTGCCACGCTGATCCGGAATCGGCCGAGGTTGTGACGCTGGCCAAACCTCTGAACGATCGTGAAATTGAGATCCGTCCCGCCTGCAAATCCAACAGGCTCCGTGATCTCAAAAGTGCCCCAGTGGGTCACTCCAACAGCTGGAATGATCGCCCAGCCATTGCCCCCATTGAGGGTTTTATCGAACAGGGCGGCGACTGAAAAGCCTTGCTGGGCAAAGTCTTGAAGAGGCTTGGCAAAGGCCAGGTCCTTCTTGATTTTGGCATCGGCCTGGCTTGTAGCGGTCACTTGAAATTCATTGACCACAAAATTCCCGTTATCCGAAAGGCCAGGCCCCCTGGATGGAAGGCGGGCGTCGGACAGGGCCTCCAGGCGAATCGCGGTGATATTCTGCAAATTCGTTCTGACACGGAACTTGTAATCACCGGAATCAGGCTTGCCCTGAACGAAGACGGATCGATCTTCTTGAGGCAGGAACTGTGCTCCAGGAGTTTTGTCAAACTCGTTGATCCGCAGAGGAACCCATTCCACCTGCGATTGCTGGGCTTGCCATTGGGCCAGCTTTTGAGGCAGTTTCTGGTCGTATGCCTTCAAGGCAGCTTGCGCGTCGGCCACCTTTTTGACTTGATCGGCTTCGGCTTTCTGGCGGATCGGGACCACAATCGACTGACGTGCCTTGATTGCATTTTCGGCGGTCAGAATGGCTGTGGTGCGGTCACTTTCAAGCTTGGCTTTGACGGGCTTCCAGGCAGCTTCCGCCTTGGCCACAATGGCTTCAAGATTGGTGTTATCTGTATCGATTTCCGTCAGAAGTTTCAGAGCGGCATCGATTTCCGACTTTTTGGCGGGACGGTTGAGGATCCGGGTGACCAGAGCGTCAACCATTTGCCGGTCGTCTTTGTACTCGGAGACGAGTTTGACCAGAGCGTTGGCTGGATCTCCAATCGCATCGGCGACTGTCGGACCCGAGACAAGTGCCATGACAGGGCCAAGTTGCATCCCGCTAGAGCGTTCGCATTCGCAGGCAGATTCACGTACTGGGCGTCCGAAGGTGTTCAAGAAGCCGGAAGGCAGTTCGACACCATTGTCAGGCAGTTCAGCAGCACGGGTTCCGGCTGGAACGCCTGGAAACTTTGAGGACGAGCCTGTGACTGCAACAATCGCGTCATAAAGCACTTCGGCTGGAAGGCGACGTGGCAGGGCGTGGGAATAGTTGATCTTATCGTCTTCATTCCACTTGCTGGATTCATAGCTCAGTTGGTAGGTACGCGTTTTGGTGATCATGCGTATCATGTCCTGAACATTGAAGTTGGAACGGATGAACTCCTGGGTCAGGTAGTCCAGCAGTTCAGGATTTGATGGTGGATTGCCGGCCCTGAGGTCGTCGATCGGCTCCATCAACCCTACTCCAAACATATAGCCCCAGAGGCGATTGACGTAACTTCTTGCAAAGTAGTCGTTTGATGGGCTTGTGATCCACTCGGCCAACTGCTGGCGACGGGTGGAGTTGGCAGCCGATGCAGGCTCGGAGGCAGGCTTGTCGGATTTGGTGACCGTGACTGGCTTGGGGGCCGGTACGTTTTTGGTGACAGAGACTTTACGAATTTCGTAAGGGAATTTCGGAGGGGCCACCTGCCCTGTCCGTTCGTGTGTCACTTCTCCGGAAGGGCGATCTTTGACCACTTCGTAAAGTGGGGTGGCACCTTCCACAGCAGATCCACCGATGGTTTTGCCCTGACTGGCCGGGTCATTTTCCAAGCCCAATTGGGCAAAAAACGCAGCGGTCTGGTAGTACTGATCCTGAGTCCATCGTTCAAACGGGTGGTCGTGGCACTTGTTGCAATTGAACCTGACGCTCAGGAAGAGATGGGTGGTGTTTTCCATCATCGGGGCCGGGTCGCGCAAGATCTTGTAATAGTTGGCGGCCGGGTTCTCTTTGGTACTGCCTGTGGCAACCAGAATCGACTTCACGAATTGGTCGTAGGGGATGTTTTTCTGAACCTGATCGCGGATCCAGGCCCGAAATGCGACGGCACCTTCAGGGGCGAGGAACTTGCGATTGACCTGCAAAAGGTCGGCCCATTTGTTGGTCCAGTGGTCCACGAAAGGCTTGCTGCCGATCAACTTGTCGATTGCAGCTGATCGTTTTTCACGGGTCGGTTTTGTGTCGGCCAGGAAGGCTTTGACTTCGTCGGAGGTCGGTGGAAGACCGGTCAGATCGAGATACATACGGCGGAGGAAGGTGGCATCATCGGCCAGCCCTGATGGCTCAATTTTCATCCTCTTCCACTTGGAGGCGGCCAGACGGTCGATTTCCGACCAGCTTTCTGGCTCTTTCCAGGCGAAGCCAGTGCGATCGCCCATCACGGTCAAAGTTGTGGCGATGTAGGAGCCTTCATAACGGGCCAGAACCGGGGCCTCTCCACGACGCTGGGCCGTAAGCAGGCCTCCACGAGGCGATGCGGTGGCCACTTCGTTATTGGCAGATTCAAGATAAGCCTCCTGAGTCACGTCCCGCGTCTTGCCATCGGCATAGGTGGCCTGGATGCGGAACTGCTGGAGGTCGCCCTCGCTTTGAATGATCGGATTCTTGGGGAAAATATCGAGCTTGGTCACGCGTGGGGTGTTCAGATTCAGAGCAGCTCCGGCGGCGATCCAATCCTTGAGAATCTCGTAATGGGCTTCACCGGGAAGGGTTAGGGAACCACCTGCGTGCGGGACCCGGCCAGAGGCTTTTTGGAGCATCAGGCTGTTGTCAGGCGCCACGGGATTGGTGCGGCGGGCGGCCAAGTCGTCGGTTAAGGCTCGTGTATCAAAAATGGCATCGTAGCCACGGAGGCTGAGCTTGAAGCCGTTCTTGCCCTGAGCGGATCCGTGACAGGTGCCCTGGTTACAGCCAAGCCGTGAAAGGATTGGTGTGACATCGTGTAAGTAGTCGACGGCCTTGGTGTTCGAGAAATTCGAAACCTGCATGGGCACCTTGACCTGAGTCGAACCAAGAGCAAATGTGAGTTCGCCTGTTCCGTCAGCCTTGGGCTGAACGATTCCGGTGGGTGCGATCAGGAGTAAGTCTTTGTTCTGTGAGATCTTGGCTAGACGTGTGGCATCGACGGTATCGCCAGAATCGAGGCGGCCGATGACGACCACCTGAGCATAATCGTAGCGACCGTTAAGGACGAGCGACTTGGGCTCGACGTCGAGCGAAACGATCTTTGATCCCTTTGGAAGTGCTTCAGCAGAAAGAGTTTGAGTCAGTCGTTTAGGGACAGATCCATCAGCCTTTGCGGCGATCGTTTTAACGACCGTCGGCATGGCAGGGATGTTTCTGAGAACCTTGCCGGTCTCGGTCTCGATCATTCGGATCAAGCCGTCAGAGCCAGCGGCAGCCACGGTTTTGGAGTCTGCCGAAAAGCTGACAGAGTAGATTCCAGTCGCGGGAACATCGATCGATGCAATCAGCTTAACATCTTTGGTCAGATAGGCTTCGAGCTTTTTCGCTTCATCCGGAGAGTGTCCGGTCTTGGCCACAATGGCTTTGATGTCGTCGGGTAGGCCGGTGTCGAATTCATAGCTGTAGACGTGGATCTGGCCTTTGCCGTCGAGGCTCGAGCCGGCGACAATCCGCTTGCCGTTAGGGCTGACATCGACGCTCCAGACGCGACCCTTCATGGCCGGCATCTTGCGGATCAGGTTGGCATCGTCGCCGATCACTCGGGCGGTAAGTCGTGTAGTGCGATAGACTTTTACGATACTGTCAGAACCAGCCAAAACGATTTCGTCGCGTTGAGGATGGCGGGCGAGGGCGAGGATTCCGCCCTTGAGGGCGCCGGGCGTGATCGAGGTCAGGTTATCGACAAATCGCTGAGTGGCGACTTCTGTGAGTTTGGTGGTCATGTCGCGGCCGACGCTGATCAGATGGCTTCCATCTTTGGTAAAGATGGTGTCACGAACCCAGTCGTTGTGGGCTCCCTGGAACAGGACCTGAGCGCCGGTTTTGGTGTCGAAGGCACGGACGGAATTGTCGCCGCAACCGACGGCGATTTTGGTGCCATCGGGCGACCAGCTTGCTCCATAAATCGTGTCGAAGCCGACAGGTACAGACAATACAAGCTTGGCCGATTCAACGTTCCAGATCTGGAGTTCGCCGGATTGGGCAGGAGTTCCACCGGCCACTGCGATCAGCTTACCGTCGGGGGAATAACGCACGGTTTCGATGCGTTCGGAGAGGCCGATCAGGCGGTTTTGAATCTTGCCGCTGGAGGGGTCGATGAGCAGGACTTCATGGAAGCCGGCGACGGCAAGCTGGTTGCCGGTTGGTGCAAAATCGAGACTTGTGACGGTGACGGGCCGAGGATAAACCGGCAGATTTTTAGAGTCGAATCGGGCCAGGGCCGAGGCGGGTGTGTCGTCGACTGCACCCTGAGAGATCCACTGGCGAACCAGGTCGATGTCTGAGGCAGCCAGAGGCGGCTTGTCCTTAGGCATTTCCGCCTTGCCGTTTTGGGGCACGATCTGGTCGAACAGGTAACTTTCGTCCGGCTTGCCGGCCACAATCGGGGCCTCTTTCGAATCGCCGGCCTTTAGGAGGCGGGCGAAATCGGTCATCACATAACCGCCTTGAGGTTTGGCGGGTTGGTGGCAGCCTTGGCAACTGGTCTGAAATATCGGCTTGATCTGCTTGTAATAACTGACTTTAGCGGCAGATGCAGCGGCGTCTTTAGGAGTTGGCTTGGGTGGATCGGCAGCCAGAATCGCGACAGGCGATGCCAATGTGACGAGCCCAACAGTCGCTTTAAACAAGCTGAGGCTGTACCAGGGGCGATCGGTTTTGAATCTCATGGCTGGAGCACCTCGAGGCAAAAATAGAGAACTCTGGCAGTGATTCGCTTCATGCAAATTAGCTTGATCAGACCTGATGGTCTATCAAAAAGGTGCAAGAGACGATTTTTAGAGAACTGGTGAGTTGGGTCGTTTGTATGTCTGAAATCGGTTGGGCGGGAACATACACAACTAGTTTAACACTTTCGGATCTTTTTGCCAATAGACTCATATTGAAAAAACTTCAAGATTTTCCCGCCCCCCAGACTGTTTTTTATGAAAACTTGCATCTGAATTCATGAATTATACGACTTGCATCGATTTTAGCGAATATCAAACTGGGCCATTGCCGATAATCCTGATGAACAACAGATGTCAGAGTTGCTGTATCCCATTCTGTATCTACATCTGTAAAATCATGAATCCCTCGAAAAATACTGCCGTAATTGCCAGATCCACAGACACTCCCCTGGAGCTTTGAGATGTTCGCTCGTCGATTTGTGCTTCTGAATCTGATCTTGGGATTGATCGTATTCTGTCCTGACGTCAAGGCTCAGGATCCCGAAATTCTGCCTGAACAGCCTGGTTTAAATCTAAGTGCAGGAACAGATTACGCTGTTCCAAACACTCTCCCAGACGATCTGATCGACCCTCAGAGCCTGACAAGTGGAGGCGATGCGGCCAGTGCTGCTCCAACCCCGCCTGGACCTTCGCCTTTTGGAGTGACCGGAGACTGGCTGGGATTGCGCACAAGCCTTCTGGAGCGTGGTATCAATCTTCGTACGAACTTCAGTCAGTTCTATCAGGGAGTGACGTCGGGGGGCCTGAACCAGGAGTTTACCTATGGCAACAAGTTTGACTATTTCGGGGTCATCGAAATGGAAAAACTACTTGGCCTGAAGGGTATGCTTGTCAACCTTCACGGTGAGAGCCGGTTCGCCCAGAGCGTGAATCGGATGGACGGTGCCCTGCTCCCTTCGAACTTCGCCCTCCAGTTTCCCCAAGGC
>CAMBZY010000228.1 GCA_945872325.1 Candidatus Kuenenia stuttgartensis
CTTGGACTGACTGAAGCCAGCCAGGACCAGTTTCAGACCGTCACCCTCACCGAAAAAGGCATGAACGCTTTGCGTCAACGGGTGCCGATCATTCTAAGTCGCCGTAAAGATGAAGCCGAGAAACAGGTTGCCACTGCAGCGGTCGCCCGGATGGCAAAAACTGGCGATATTCCATGCGATGAAGGCCTGTTTCACGAACTTCGCCTGCTCCGCAAAACCTTGGCCGATGAACGTAACGTTCCAGCCTATGTGGTTTTCTCAGACGTCACCCTCCGACACATTGCCCGATCTTATCCTTTATCAGCATCAGAGTTTCTCTCTGTACCAGGCGTGGGCGAACGCAAACTTGCCGAATATGGCGACACCTTCATCGCCGCTGTCGGCGAATGGCTCGCAACCAACCAGCGCAAAACCTTTGCCGAAACCAGGCAAGCTCCTGCTCCTCCAGCTTCACTTTCCCGGCCCACACGTTCGCCAGGCGATTTGAGCGGCACGGTTCTGGAGAGTCTCAAAGGCTATCGGTCCGGCCAATCGATTGCACAAATTGCTGCCAGCCGTGGGCTGATTCCAACCACGATCGAAAACCATCTCTGCCAGGCTCTGGAAGCAGGCGAGCCGCTCAACCCCGAAGATTTTTACACCGCCGAAGAAGCCAGCCTCATGCGAGAAGCCTTTAAAGCCAACAGTTCTTCCACGCTCACCTATATCTACGAGTCTCTCAATGCCAAAATTCCGTTCGGTAAACTACGGTTTTTCAGAGCGTTTGAAGTGACCGACATCCATTAGGAATCCTCTGGATTCAACTCGGTTCAGCCGTCTCGGATACGTGCCGACAAACCTGACTTCAAAAAAAACGCATGACAGTTGCCAGTTTGAAAGTTAGTATGATCACACCCAAATCTCTCAATCTTCACGATGGGCCCGCCCTGATTCAATCGCTTTCAGTGCGGCCAGAGCAACGCCTTTTGGAATATTCGTACCCATGAATCACCGACCGCTTGGACGTACCGGTTTGAACCTCCCCGTACTGAGCTTCGGGGCCAGTTCTCTGGGTCAGGAATTCCGTCAGGTCGATCTGACCGAAGCCATTCGCTCCGTTCACGTTGCGCTTGACCTTGGCATGAATTTTATCGACACCTCGCCGTTCTATGGCCGGGGCATGAGCGAATGCCTGCTCGGCGTGGCACTCCGCGGAGTCCCTCGCGATTCCTATATTCTTGGCTCGAAACTTGGCCGATACGCCGGCACCCATTTTGATTTCTCCGCCCGTCGTGTCATCGAAAGTGTCGACATCAGCCTCCAGCGCATGGGCGTAGATCATCTCGACATCATGCTTTGCCACGACATTGAATTTGTCGAAATGCAACAAATCGTCGATGAAACCCTGCCCGCCCTCCGTAAAATCCAGCAGTCAGGTAAGGTCCGATTCATCGGGATCAGCGGTTATCCGATGAATATCTTTAAATTCGTGCTCGATCAGACCGACCTTGACGTGGTCCTTTCCTATAACCACTACACACTTCAAAACACAATGCTCGGCGAGCTTGTGCCGTATTTGAAATCGAAAAATGTCGGGATCATGAATGCAGCTCCATTTTCCGCCAGACTTTTGACCAATGCCGAACTGCCTCCATGGCACAAAGCCACGCCTCTGGTCCGCGAAACTTGCCAAAAGGCGGCCCGGCTCTGCTCCCAGAATGGTGTGGATATCGCCCAGCTTGCATTGCAATACTCGATTGCAAATGAAGACCTTGCCACTTGCATTGTCGGATCCGCCAACCCGGAAAATGTCCGCAACTGGGCCACCTGGGCCAATCAACCAATCAACTCCGAATTGCTGAACGATGTCCTGGCCATTCTGAAACCAATTCACAACTGGTTTTATATCGAAGGTCGTCCCGAAAACAACGACAAGATTTAATCCAGCCTCACCAGTCTCACAGGAATCAATCAAATGAAAGCGCTTTCACTCGATTCACCCAAAAACTGGCGGCTGATCGACATCCCCGAACCGCCATCTCCAGGGCCAGGCGATGCGGTGGTGCGCGTCCATCAAGTCGGAGTCTGTGGTACAGACCTTTCCGGCTATCTCGGCAAAATGCCATTCTTCAGCTATCCGCGCATCCCAGGCCACGAACTCGGCGTGGAAGTGGTTGCTGTAGGATCGGGCGTCACGGATATTAAAATCGGCGATAAATGCTCGATCGAACCTTATATCAATTGCCAGAACTGTCACGCCTGTCGCCGTGGTTTTACAAACTGTTGCGAATCAAATCAAACCCTCGGCGTCCATTGCGATGGTGGCCTGACACCGCTTTTCACCATTCCAGCCCGAAAATTACACGTCTCGAAAAAACTCAATTTCGAACAACTTGCCCTTGTCGAAACACTGGCCATTGGCTGTCATGCTGTAAATCGTGCTGCTATAACGAAAGATGACGTTGTGGCCGTGATTGGAGCCGGGCCAATCGGGCTCTCGGTGATTGAATTTGTCAAACTCACCGGCGCTCGCCTGATTGTGGTTGATCTTAATGAAAAAAGGCTGCAATTCTGCCGCGATATCATGGGCGTGCAACACACCCTGAAAAACGACGAAAATCTCCAGAAAAATCTGATCGAGCTTTCCGGAGGCCACCTGCCCGACGTTGTGATCGACGCCACAGGCCACACCGGCAGCATGTCCAACGGCTTTGAACTGATCGCCAACGGCGGCGGTCGCCTGGTTTATGTCGGCATCACCACCGACGAAGTGAAGTTCAGGCACGCCATATTCCATCGCCCTGAAGGCACTTTGCTTTGCTCCCGAAATGCTTTGCCAGGCGACTTTAAACGGATCATTGATTTGATCGAGACAGGTCAGATTAATACCAATCCGTGGATCACTCACAGAACCCGATTTGAAGATGTCATTGAAGTCTTTCCATCCTACATCAACCCTGAATCAGGCGTGATCAAGGCGATTATTGAAGTCGGCTCCTGACTCTTTTAAACTCAAGGATCAATGCTCAGATGCAAAATCAACCTGAAACCATCCTCCAATTTGGTGCCGGCCGATTCCTTCGTGGATTTTTCGACCGATTTGTCCATCAAGCCAACCTGGAAGGCCAAAACGTTGGCCGAATTGTAATCGTTCAATCCACACCCGGCTCGCGAGCCAACACACTCGCTGATCAAAATGGCGTGTATCACGCACTTTACAGAGGCGTGGAAGATGGCCAGGTGGTCGATCGCCCGATGAAAATCGAAAGTGTCAGCCGGGCACTGGTTGCGGGAGAAAACTGGCCTGAAATCCTCCGAATTGCGGCCTCTCCCGAATTAAAATATATTGTCACAAATGCCACTGAAGCCGGATATGAAACCGATGGCACCGACAAGCTCACGGACAGCCCGCCTAAATCCCTGCCCGGCAAGCTCGCGTCTGTGCTTTGGGCAAGGTATCAGGCAGGCTCAAGCCCGCTAGTGATTCTCCCATGTGAATTGATCGAGCAAAACGCCGATAAAGTCTGCAAACTGGTCGTCGATCAAGCCACCAGTTGGAATTTGCCAACCGATTTCATTTCATGGGTTACCGATCAATGCTGGTGGCTGAATAATCTGGTCGATTGCATTATCACCGACGGCCCTGCGGATCACCCCCTGGCAGCCACCGACAAAATGCTGATCGCTGTAGAACCTTATGCCCTGTTAGCCATCCAAAAGCCCGCTCGCGGTGTCCCGCCCCTGTTTTCAAGCCCTTATTTACATGTTGTCGATGACATGTCGCCATTTTTCCTCAGAAAAGTACGCATTTTAAATGCCGTTCACAGTTGTATGGTCGCGAAATTCTATGGTCATGGGTTTGATACTGTTCAGCAGGTGATGGCTGACAAGGCCGCAAATCGTTGGTGTCGCGACGTGGTTTTCGAAGAAATTGTACCTGCGCTTGTGGCCCGTGTTGAAGGTGTGGCTGAATTTGCCGACATGGCCTTCGACCGATTCCGCAACCCATTTCAGGTGCATTTGCTGAAAAATATCAGCCTGAATCACGATGCCAAATTACTGGTACGAATCGCTCCAACCATTGAAGAATACACCTCAATTTATGGTCGGCCACCAAAACGCCTGACCGAAGTCTTCCAAACAAAAATCCCTGTCTGAATTGCATTGGGGTAGTTTCAACAATGATCCGTTCAAGTGTGACCATAAGCCTGGTTCCGGAAGCCCGTGGCGGCCCTTTCGTGTTTTGGGACGACCTCGAAAACGCCTGCCAAACCGCCAAAAAGCTCGAGTTTGATGCCGTTGAAATCTTCGCCCCAAGCCCTGATGTTCTTCAATCGTCAGCCGTTTCCATAGCTCTTGCTGATAACGGCCTCGCTCTGGCCGCTGTCGGGACAGGTGCGGGCTGGGTCAAGCACAAGCTGCATTTGAGCCTTCCAAATGCAAGTGATCGCCAAAAGGCCAAAGATTTCATCAAATCCATGATCGAAGCAGGCGCTGTACACAAAGCTCCCGCCATCATCGGATCCATGCAGGGCCGACACGGCGACGGTGTCGATCAAGCCACGGCAATGAATTATCTGGCCGATGCACTTGAAGAACTCGGTGAATATGCAGCCCAGCAAGGTGTCATATTGATTTACGAGCCTTTAAACCGGTTCGAAACCAATCTGGTGAATACCATTGAATCAGGGTTGCATTTGCTCGACCGGCTTTCCACCAGAAATGTCAAACTTCTGGCCGACCTGTTTCATATGAATATCGAGGAAGTCAGCATCGCTGATGCAATTCGTCAGGGCGGTAGCCAGATCGGCCATGTGCATTTCGTCGATTCCAATCGTAGGCCCGCCGGAAATGGTCATATTGATCTTTCATCAGTCAGTGCTGCACTTGCTGAGATCAAATATCAAGGCTACATTTCTGCGGAAGCGCTTCCCTGGCCTGATTCTACGGCGGCCGCCAAGAGAACCATCGACTCGTTCAACCTCTATTTCCGGAATTAAATCCACTTTCCACTCGGAGACTTTCAAGACATGCTCAAGCACAAGCTGATCCATCCCCAAATCAATGAAATCATTGGCAGAGCCGGCCATCACAGCAAAATCCTGATTGCGGACGGGAATTATCCCAGTTCCTCGAAAAAAGGCCCCAACGCCGAAATCGTCTGTTTAAACCTGATGCCGGGCGTCCTGAATTGTGCCCAGGTTCTGGAAGCGATTTTATCGGCGGTTCCGATCGACGAAATCAATACCATGATGTACACTCAGGACGACCCCTACGCGCTCGACGCCGATCCCCCTGTCTGGGACGATTATCGCAAGGTCATTGCTGACGCTGGTTTAGATCTTGAGTTGAAACCAATCGACAAATGGGACTTTTACGACGCCGTGGCGACTCCTGATCACGTTCTGACCGTACAAACCGCCGATCGACAGCGATATGCCAATATCCTGCTCTCGATCGGTGTCCGCATGGACTGAGTTGTATCTACTATGAACATCCCCAAAATCGACGCCCATCAGCATTTCTGGCAGCGCAGCCAGCCATTTGATTACAAATGGCTGGACAACCCGAAACTGGCGAAAATCTGTGGCGATTATTTACCTGATGATTTAAAAGTCCATTTGGATCATCGAAATATTGATGGCTCGATTTTTGTTCAGACCCAGCATAATCTATTGGAAAATGACTGGGTTTTAAGTCTCTGTGACCAAACCTCGTACTTGCTAGGAATGGTCGGATGGGTTGATCTTGCATCTCGCGAGTGTGAGGATCAACTTTTAAAGGCCCGCCAGAACCCGAAATTCCTCGGTGTCAGGCATGTCGTTCAGGACGAACCTGACGACAACTTTCTGATCCG
>CAMBZY010000229.1 GCA_945872325.1 Candidatus Kuenenia stuttgartensis
CAGCGTTCTGAAGTTCCAGAATCCGCCCGCAAGGAATTTGACAGCCTTCTGAAACTGATGGATGAAAATGGTGACAAAGCTCTAAGTAGAGGCGAGTTGCAGGCATCAGGCGCAAAGCTTCAGAAAATATTTGCAGCCAATGCTCCGCAGGGTCAGCCGTCGGAATCAGGCCCGATGATGAATGCGGAACGGCTCAAACGGCTCGATAAAAATGGTGATGGCTTAATCAGCAAGGACGAATTTCCGAACGGACCTCCACCGTTTTTTGATCGGTTTGACCTGAATAAAGATGGCAAGATTGGTCCTGTTGAGCTTCAGGCCATGGTCTCATCGAAGCCCATTTCCGCAAACGCTGGGCCTGGGAATGATCCGGAGAGTCGTTTGAAGCAGATGGACAAGAATTCCGACGGGAAAATCAGTCGCCAGGAATGGGCGGGTGCAGAAGGGATGTTCAAGCGGATGGATAAGGACGGCGATGGCTCTCTATCAGAGGCTGAGCAGAAGAATGCTGTGAATGCGATGAAAAAGGCCGCTGAGAAATCGAAGAAAAAGGCCGAATAATTGGTTGTGAACGAACCAATTCGGCTGGACATTTTCGGTGGTTCGGTTGTAGGATTTAATCCATGTGCACGGCTTGATCCCAATCCGGGTCAAGCTGTGTCGTTTCCACCTGTGTTCTAACTGAAGGCTCACGCGAGGAGTGATCGGGATGTTTCGACGCCGCACGGCCCCTAGGTTCTGGTGGTCTTGTCTTGTTCTTGGAGGACTATTGACCGCCATGAGTACTGCTGAAGCTGCCAATCCAATCGTCGTTATTGAAACCAGCAAGGGCAAAATTGAAGTGGAGCTGTTTCAGGACAAGTCTCCGATCAGTGCTGCCAACTTCTTGAAGTATGTCGATTCCAAGTACTATGACGGCTTGATCTTCCACCGCGTCATTGATGGCTTTATGGTTCAGGGCGGCGGCATGGACGCTTCCATGAAAGAGCAGAAGCCCAATGCCCCGATCAAGAACGAAGCCGCAATCAGTGGGATCAAGAACGTTCGTGGGACTCTGGCCATGGCCCGTACCAACGTGCCTGATTCCGCCACCGCCCAGTTCTTCATCAACCTGAAGGACAACGACTTCCTGAACGCTTCCCCAGGTAATGCTGGTTACGCTGCGTTCGGCAAAGTGGTTTCCGGCATGGAAGTTGTGGACACAATTGCCAAGGTTAAAACCGCCTCTCGCGGCTTCCATGGCGACGTTCCGGTCGAAAATATCAGTATCGTTTCCGTCAAACGGAAGTGATTTGAGTGGTCCAGCAGGTGATCGACTTATTCCGGAAATCCGGTTGAATACCGAAATCGCCTGCTTGACCCAGACTGCGTGTTGCATATTCTCAAGGTAGACTGTATTGTTGGTCGAAGACCAATAACGAATATGGTCATCACTCATCCAATTAAGCATTGTCATAGGAGCATGGTGAATGGCTCACGTCGTCGCCGAGCCTTGCTTTGATTGCAAGTACACAGATTGCGTTGTGGTTTGTCCTGTCGACTGTTTCTATGAAGGTCCGCAGATGCTCTTCATCAATCCTGATGAATGCATTGACTGCGAAGCCTGCGTTCCGGAATGCCCGGTCGCTGCTATCTTCCATACAGACAATCTGCCTGACGAATGGAAAGAGTTCACCGAACTCAACAGTGAAATGACTGTTGGGCAACCCGGCGTGCTCGCCACTCTGAACGAAAAGAAGGACGCGCTGGAAGGCGAATCCTGTACAAAAGCTGCAGGTTGATACTTCCCTGTTGCTTGAGTCGAGTGTAACATCCAAATGGCCATTCGTCGCTGACGTCTGGCCATTTTTCTATTGGTGGAGCACCAAGAAATGACCGAATTGCCCGACCAGACACTCGCCCAACCAGACCAGGAAAACTCAGGCCAGCGTTCGCCCTGCCCGACGCCTGCAAGCCTGCTCAAAGCCGTCTCTGATTACAACAGCAGAGCCGAAGTCAGGGTGATTCAAACCAGTCATTATCGCACCACTTGCCGCATTCTCGGCGAGGGGCCAGCTTTGATTGTCAGCCCCGGTGTAGCCTCTACTTACGAGGGTTTCACGCTGTTTCTGAACAAGCTTTCGGAACAGTTTCGAACCATCATTTACGATTATCCAGGCGATCAGCCAAACGATCAGGCCAGACTCTCAAAAATCGGCCATGACCAACTTGTCGAAAATTTGTTCGAAGTGATGGACAGTCTGAATATCGGCCGGGCGTTTCTGGTGGGCACCTCGTTCGGCTCCACCATCACTTTCAAGGCATTGGCACGCGACCCCAGAAGGTTCCCCAAAGCGGCTGTCCAAGGTGGCTTTGCCCGGCGCAAGTTCTCACCTGCCGAAAAGATCGGGCTAAAACTCGGGCGACTGGTTCCCGGTGATATAGGCCGACTCCCTCTGCATCAGCAAATTCTGACCTACAACAACAAAATTCATTTCCCGCCTGAAATTGACGAACGTTGGACACACTATCTCGAGCAGAATTCCAAAACGCCAATCCACTCGCTGGCACATCGCCTTGGGATGATGTCCAGACTCGACTTGCGGCCCCTCCTACCGACCATCCAAACCCCCGTCCTGCTGGTCCAGGGCAACGAAGATCGAATCGTTCCACGCCTTTACTTTGACGAACTCCAGGCCGGCTTACCGCAAGCGCAAGCTCTTCTGGTCCCACTGGTTGGGCATCAGCCGCATTACACACATCCGGAATCCATGGCTCAGCTGATGGGCGGTTATTTTCTGGGCTGTGAGGAGCATGCAGAGTGTGCTTCACATTCGCATGAAAACGAGAAAAAGGACGAACCTTGATAGGCTCGCCCTTTCGGATTTTATTACATAACCCTTTTTTAGCAATGCGATTACATCACTCGCCAGCGGCGAATGCAGCTCGTTTGTGATCGAGTCCGGCCATGAGCTTTTCGAAGGCTTTGACGAACTGCTTGATGCCGTCGTCAAGAAGAGCGTCTGTCACATCGGAAAGCTTCACACCGGCGTCAGCAACAGCCTTGAGGTCGGAGAGGGCCTTGTCAAGCCCGTCGAGCAGCTTTGGCTCAGCGGTTCCGTGATCGCGGAAAGCCTCGTATGTGGCTGGTGGAACAGTGTTTACTGTTTCAGGGCCGATTAGTTCATCGACATAGAGGGTGTCAGGATAGGCTGGATTTTTGGTGCCTGTGGAGGCCCAAAGCAGGCGCTGAACCTGGGCACCGGCGGCGGCCAGAGGGGCGAATTCGTTGGACTTGTAAAGTCTTTCGTAGACACGATAAGCGTCTTTGGCATTGGCGATGGCCGTTTTGCCTTGAAGCTCTTTATGGTCTGGCTTGTTCTTCTCCAGCCAGGCATCGACGGTGCTGTCGATCCGTGAGACGAAGAAGCTGGCCACGCTGGAGACGTGTCCCAGAGCCTTGCCTTCAGCATGACGACGCTTGAGGGCACGAATGTGTGCGAGGGCGACCTTTTCATAGGCTTCCACGCTGAAAAGCAGTGTCACGTTGACATTCATGCCTTCGTAAAGGGCTTCTTCGATGGCAGGCAGACCCTCGGCGGTGCCGGGGATTTTGATCATCGTGTTGGGCCGATTGAGGGCATTCCAAAGCCGGCGGGCTTCGCTGAGTGTCTGGTGGCTATCGCGGGCCAGCAGGGGAGAGACTTCCAGGCTGACGTATCCATCGAGTGCCCGGCTGGCATCGTAGACAGGCCTGAAAAGGTCGAGAGCGGCTTGGATATCAGCCACGGTCAGGGCGTCGTAAATCTCTTGGGTACCAGCACCTGCGCGAGCATGCTTGCGAATGTCGTCATCGTAATCGCTGCCTTCGCTGAAGGCTTTGTCGAAGATGGACGGGTTGGAGGTCATGCCCTGAAGGCCATCGTCGGTGATGAGTTTGGCCAGATTGCCGCTCGTGATCAGGGATCGACTGATGTTGTCGAGCCAGAGACTTTGGCCAAGATTTTGGGTGGCTTGAAGAATGCTGCTGCCTTTAGACGTCGCCATGATGGGTCTCTACTCTCCCAGTGAGCAATTCTGAAAACGGGCGTTTGAATGAACACGAACGCTTGAGGATTCTGCGCTTTGGTGTCCAAGGGTGAAGCCTCTAATATAACAAAAAAACTTTGTGAATCACCAAACCTTCCTGTCGTAATGGTCGAATAGAAAGATGAGATAAATCCGATTGTGCCATGGATTGTGCGAATTGACCGACGTGTCAATTTTTCAACAATTCCTGATTGTGAGAGAGTTTAATCGCTGAATCACGATTGTTCCCTTAAGGCCATTCGCCTATAATGGATTGAGCAGATTTGGCAAGCGGATGAAGATGGTTGCCTGAACTGAGGCGGAAGAGCTTCAAAAAAGTCGGCTGCGGAATTCTTCAGGAGGGCGGAAATCATGCGACGCAATGTTTTGACAGGCCTAATTTTATGTGCTGGAATCTCGACATTGATGTCGACCGTATCCGCCCAGGGCATGCCCGGAATGGGCGCGGGGGGGATTGGTGGTGTCGCTGCAGATCCGTTCACCGGCTATTACAGCTGGTTTCTGCCGCGTCAGGCTGCGATGGCGGCACAAACGACTGTGGGCAATCAATTGAACATGTACACGTCTGACCGGGTGGCCAGTCAGAATATGCCTCAGAGCAATATTGGGAATCTGGACCTAGCCGGCCTTGGCCTTGCAGGCGCCAATGTTCCGAGCATTGATTCGGATGCTCCACGCAACCCTCGTCCACGGCTTTCATCCACTGGCCCGATTGTGGAAAATGCTATGGGCAAAGGGCTTGGCCGATATCATGAGCGAGCTGGAAGCTATTATCCAACCATGCGCAGAGGCACGTTCGCGAACCCTGGCCTGCCACCAAGCCGCCGTGGTGGTCGTTGATCGACAACTTTTGAAATGATCTTGACCACCTTGATTTGAACTCATTGAAAAAGATCTCAAAGATCCCATGAACATAGAAGATTCAGACGAACTCAAAGTCTCTGAATCTTCCTCTGTTTCAGCCCAAGATCATACGCAACTTATTGTTGAGCCAGAGAATCAGGTTTCGGTAACCGTTGAGGATCTCGTCGCTTTTCTCGACCAGGATTTGGATCCTGCCCGGACCCAACTGGTGATGGAGCAGATTCGCACAGACCCCGGGCTCCGTACAGAAGCCGTGGCCCTTCAGTCCACCTGGGACATGCTTGACCTTCTGCCGAGGGAATCTCCAAGCATCGGGGTGACAGAACAGGCGGCTAAAATCATTGAGGCTGATGCAGCCAGTCAGTGGCAGAGATCGATCGCTGTCCGAACTCTGGCTTTTTTGATGAGCATCTGCCTCGTATTTTCAGGCTGGTATGCAGGTCGAAATTTGCCTGAAAAAGGACGTCTGGAGTTGATCAAATCGATTGATCAACTGACGTTTCTCGATATGTTGAGAGTGGCGGCTGAGCCATTTTTTCTTGAGAAGCTGGCGAACGACCCGCGTGCAACCGTTTTTGATCAGATTCGGCCGTTGAACAGGTCAGACATTGTTCAGTCTGTCTCTGAAAAACGTAAGCCTCCGACAGATTCCACCGGTTGGGAAGAGCTTGAAGCTGAACGTCAGCGATACCTTGATCTACCAACATCTTCACGCGAACCACTCGGCAAGATGTCTGATATGGTTCAGGCGATGGCTGAACAGGATCAATATAAAGTTTTTTCAAGGCTTTTCGGGCTGGCCTGCTGGTATGACAATTTGACGGATCAGGAACGAAAGAACTTTGATCGACAGAGCGGTCAGCAGAGGTGGAACAAGGCCGTC
>CAMBZY010000230.1 GCA_945872325.1 Candidatus Kuenenia stuttgartensis
GGCTGATTGGTTTCAGGATCCACATATCCGAGAATATCGCGGGTGATTTCAATCAGATAACTGTCCAAAACGCCGGTGTTCCAGCGCGCGAAAACATCGGACATTTCCTGAGCTGAAAGGCCCAGAAGGCGTTTCATGAGGTCGTAGGCTTCGCAGATCAACTGCATATCGCCATATTCAATACCGTTGTGAACCATCTTCACAAAGTGACCGGCACCTTCAGGACCGACCCAGTCGCAGCACGGCGAACCGTCGCTGACTTTGGCTGCAATGGCTTGAAAGATTGGCTTGACGGCGGGCCAGGCTTCCGGATTTCCACCTGGCATGATTGAAGGGCCTTTCAAGGCACCTTCTTCACCACCTGAAACGCCAGTACCGATGTAAAGAATCCCTTTTTCCTTGAGATCCTTGGTGCGGCGAGTGCTGTCAGGGAACTGGCTATTGCCACCGTCGATCAGAATATCGCCAGGTGAGAGCAGTGGCAGGAATTCGGCGATCACGTCGTCCACAGGCTTACCGGCCTTGACCATGATCATGATCTTGCGGGGGCTCTTCAATGAGGCCACCAGCTCGGCAGGCGAATGCGTTCCGACAATCTTTTTGCCGGCTCCACGGCCGCCGACGAATTCGTCCACCTTGGAGGTTGTTCTGTTGAAAACGGCCACGGTATAGCCGTGACTTTCCATGTTCAGGACCAGGTTTTCACCCATGACCGCCAGACCGACCAGACCAATATCTGCAGTGGGTTGCATCGTCAGACCAAAGACCTTTCCCAATTTGGTGTCGCATTCAGCCTCGACGATTCATGACTTGGCTGATCTGGAAACCGGATACGATTGAGTGGAACGTGGATTCAGTTTGAACAGCAATCACCACACATCATCAAAATGAGCATGGCCATTTGCTGAATGACTCTTAATTTACCCAAAATGTCGAATTTCGGCAAATCAGGTTTATGCGACCCATCTCAGGAAGCCAAGACAGGCCATGTCGGCACAGAGGGCAAAAGGGCCTCAAATTCGGCAATTCTGGCAGCCATATACTCGCCAGAATAGGTCCCGGCAAAGAATCGGGGCAGGGCTTCCCTGTAAAGCCGTTCCCACGACTGATCCTCATGCCCGGGGTTGATCGGATAGAACAGAACGCCAGCTGATTCCGCCGCTTTGCGATCGCCAGGGGCATCGCCCACCATCAAAACATGGTCGCGGGCGTAACGATCAGGCCCGGCGGCCAGTTGCAGGTGCTCCACTTTCGAGCCTTGCTCCTGGCCGGCAATCACACCGACAAGGCCGTCAATTCCGTGCTCCTGCCACTCTTTCAGAAGTGACTTCAAAGGGGTGGCCGATACGACCATGATATCCGCCTTATCCTGAAGCATCTCCAGACATTCACGCACGAAAGGGAACGGCGGAAGGTTGTGGATCATGGCATCCACCGAAACATTCACCGCCTCACTCCATTCCAGCAAGTGCGTCAGTTCTGGGTCGCCTGTGGATTCCACTTCCTTCTTCAGCATCGGGTTCGAGAGTTTCGACTCGCGCGCCAGCCAGGCCCGGGTCGCTGGCAGGGGGGGCATCGTAAATCCACGATTCTTGACCTCAGGACGCTGGGCCAGTAGGTCTAATGACTTGATCAGACCAGGGAACCGGTTCACGCCCCGATCTTTCGAATAAAGGTTGGCAAACTCCCACGACTCCCGCGCGAATTTCGCCACTCCCGCCAGATGATAAAATTCAATGAATCTGGGAATGAAACATTCTTTATGCTTCACTTCCATGGAATCAAAGACGCAGCCGTCGGAGTCGATCCCTACAAAAAACGGCTGCTTTGTCTGAAATTCACGAAGAACAGTTTGTGGGTCCGACATGTGACTTCTTTTTCTACGATGATTGCTGAGGGAATTCATTCGTCCTGTACCGGTGATGCGCGAAGCTGTTTCGCGCATTCGCAGTCAATCTGTCGTATCATATTCCATAGAGAGGCTGTTGCAAAGCGCAAAACCACGACATCCATCCCCTGAAACGATCATGAGATTCATCACTCGCATCAAAACAGATCCCACGCCCGGGAATTTACCGATGTCCGTAATCCCCTTTGTCACTCAATCCAAAACCGCTTTTTGGGTCAGACTGCTAAAATACTCCTGGGCTTTACCAACGACATCCGTTGCATTTCCGATTTTGATTGCCAACGCAGTCTATGGTGGCCAAACCATCGTCTGGCATGGTGTGATTGAGATCCATGGCCCGCTGGTTCGATCGATTTTAAACCGGCGGGAATTTCAGGCATCGGCACTCACTCTGGGCCATGTGATTTTATGTGCAGACGACGATGCCCGCAATCAATTCCGGGCCCATGAACTGGTGCATGTCCAGCAGACTGAACGCTGGGGACCACTTTTCCTGCCAATCTATTTAGGCTTGACGCTTTGGACATGGCGCAAGACTGGCCATGGATACTGGTTTCATCCGTGGGAAATCGAGGCCCGGAAGAAGAGTGGAATTTAAAACAGCCGATTTGACCACAAACGTCTATCAAACATCTTACAGATTTTCTATCATAAGTATCTCATCTGGTCGTCTTGATTGAAAACCAGCCTACCTGAAAACAACCATTCCCTCGAGAAAAGCCATCATGAACCGCTCTGCTTTTGCGATTTCCTGGACACTCCTGATTTCAACCGTCTGGGCCCATGCGGCTCAATCAGAAATCAAGCACTCTGTTTTTATTGCAGGCCCGAATTTCACGGGAATTATTGATGAAGACGGGAAACCGATCTGGGACTCAGGCAAGCCGGGCGCACGCGATGGAGTTGTCCTGCCAAACGGGAACGTCCTGATCGCCTGGGGCAACGAAGTGATTGAATTTCAGCGTGATAAAACCATCGTCTTTCAATATAAACTCTCTACAGAGAATAAAGAACTTGGTACAGTCGATCGGCTTGAAAATGGTCATACACTGATCACGGAACTTGGCCCTAAGCCACGAATTCTTGAAGTCGATTCCAAAGGCAATATCGCCGTGGAATGCCCGCTCAAGCCTGAAACCGACAATGCCCATATGCAAACCCGAATGGCTCGGAAGCTGCCAAACGGAAATTATCTGGTGCCGCACCTTCTGGCATTTAAAGTCAAGGAATACACGCCAAAAGGTGAAGTGGTTCAGGAATTTAAAACCGACCTGCCGGAAGTCGGTGGTCGTAAGGAAGAAAATTGGCCATTCACGGCCATTCGCCTGGAAAATGGCAATACGCTGGTGAACCTGACCCATGGAAATAAAACGGTGGAGCTTGACCCGAGCGGTAAGATTGTCTGGAAAGTCACCAACGAAGATCTTCCCGGAAAGCCTTTCGCCGACCCTTGCGGTGGCCAGCGATTGCCGAATGGAAACACGGTAATCGCCAGTTATGCAGCCCAAAAAGGCGTCAAGATTTTCGAGATCACCCGCGACAAGAAAATTGTCTGGACCTATGAAGGGCCTTACAAGGCTCACGAAATCCAAATTCTGACAACCAACGGTGTCCCTTTGACTGGCAAGCCTATGAAATAATCATCGGATGGCATCAAGGATTAAAAACCTCCAACCTGCTCACCCCCGGCCCGAGTGGAAAGTGCCTGATAAAGGCCGAACCGCTCGCCGGGGCGAAGTTTAAACGTGGTGTCCCAGAATGGGTCAGGGCCGGTGGATTCTGTAAGTACACTGTGGGAAATCCACGACTGCACATGTGTTCCACCTGTGGGAAATAGTTTTTTGGAATTAAATTGAAAGCTCATTGTGGCAATGGTATCGCGAATCGGTCGCACAGAACCGTCGGCAAATGCAAAATTCGCGGTTCTGCCATGCGAACTTGATGCGGAAATTAAATCGATTTCCGGATCTAAGCCGTAACGCCAGGAATTGATCGGAAACATGGTGCTGATCAGAGTATCCCCATGATTCCCGCTGACCCACCAGAAGCTGTCGTTACGCAAATCTGATTTCACATGCTCCAGAGAATGCTCGCCAAACATCATTGTGGAAGCTGCGCCGTCGGTCACATCATCGAGCTTCATAAAATGACTGATATTGAACATGCCTAATTGATTATTGACCGATTCCGGGTAGCTCGAACGCTCGCCTTGCCCAAGGCCGGGCAGTCTCCAGGTATTCACAACCCACGGGCCAGCCACAGATGCATAGCTGGATTTGGCGATCAAATGACTACCTGAACTTGTATTTGAAGGGACCAGTGCAGAATTGGGGATAGTGGAAAGTGTCGTAATCTCAGGGTCGGCCGGACATTGAAACAAGCTGATGCGGGTCGCACAGACGGTCATATTGACCTCTGAATGAATATTATGACCAAAATTCAATGATGAATACAGAGATGACTGTTCGACAAATGTAAGTATGGAGACGAGAGGACCATGACTGCTGGCAAGCGACGCTTCTTCGCGATTTTTTCCGGGGATGACTGACCAGAAAAATCCGGTAGGAAATACACTGGCCGACGCTTCATATTGATGAGTTCCGCTCGCAATTTGCCGAAGATTTGACTGACATTGCGTGTTCCTGGAATGATCACGCGAATACAATATCACGGGAATCATCACCAGAAGGCCAATTGCAATGATTGCAACCAGAAATAGCATTTCAACTAATGTCATGGCCCGGAATTCAGGCATGGGATTTCGGGAATGTCCCATTCGCATTGAAACCCCCTCGATTTATCGTATGAATCCAAGTAATGGAACAGTTTCCAATCATAATCGAAAATGCTTACAACCGCAAGTATTGCGAAGTCTTCTCAGAGAATTTACCCAATAAAAAACAGATTCAGCTCATTTGAATCATCCGCCTCAGGAAACCAGCGGATTTCGGGACGACCTGATCGGCCCTGTGCGAATCGCGGCTCAGTTCGACATTCAATGCAAACGGATAATTGATATCCTTAAGGGCCTGAAATATTGGTGGGAAGTCCATCGTTCCCTCGCCAAACATCAGGTGCTCATGGACTCCGGGCTTCATGTCTTCGATATGAATATTAATCAATCTGTCACCCCATTCGCGAATGTAATTCGCAATTGGTTGCTCATCAAGGCAATGCAAGTGGCCAAGGTCGATTGTCAATTGAAACCAGCCACTTTGAATGAGCTGATCCAGTCGTCGAAAATCGGCCATGGTTTGAATATACATGCCAGGTTCCGGCTCAAAGGCCAGTGGAACCCGCAGTGTTTCAGCGATCGGAAGGATCTCGAAAACTCCATCAGCCAGTCTCTGATCCGCCTGTTGCTCAGAAATGTTTTCGTCGAGTTTTCCTGACCAGAATGAAAAACAGGTGGCATTCAATTCGGCCGCCATACGAATCAATCTCTGGAGATAATCCACCCTTAAGGCACGCCGATCGGCGGATGCGTCCATCAAGGTCGGGTCGTGCTTGACTCGCGAATTGATCAGATAGCGGGCCCCACTTTCCATGACGCACTGCATCCCGAAGCGGTCGAGCAATTTTACGGTTTCCTGCAACTGGCGATTTAAATTCGTGGAGTCCTGATAAGGATCAAGCCACTGGATATCAGGCGTAATTGCAACGGATTCGTAACCATTGTCAGCCAATAATGCAACTGCGTCGGCAAAACGATGATGAGCCAGGCCGTTGGTATTGTAGCCGATTTTCATGATTTCAGGTCGTGTATAGTTTTCGGGCTGTTAGACGTGCCAGAAGGAACAGAATTGCAATCGGAATTGCTGCCAGAGGGCCTGCTGCGGCCATGACGATGGCGAAGTCAAATAATGGCAGGTTGATGATACCGGGTTT
>CAMBZY010000231.1 GCA_945872325.1 Candidatus Kuenenia stuttgartensis
CCTCAGTTTTATCAGGAGGAGCATCGACATACGTAATCGCAACCAGATCAAGATCGCCATCGGCATCAAGGTCTGCAAATGCCGATGCCGTTGTCCAAAGGTTGCAATCCACACCTGCCTGAGTGGTGACATCCTGAAACGTTCCATTCCCTTTGTTTTTATAAAGGATTGCATTTCCATAACCCGTCACAAACAAATCAGGCCATCCATCCTGATCATAATCGCCCACAGATGCCCCCATTGCATACCCTTTACCGGCAACACCAGCGGCATTTGTGACATCCTCAAATCTTTGACCTTGAATATTGCGAAAAAGCCGATTATTTCCAGGCACTTTTGGGGATTGATCCGCCAATGGATCGAGGCTACGACCGTTTGGGAAATACAAATCAAGCCATCCATCCTGATCAAAGTCGATCATGGCCACACCTCCGCCCATCACATCGGCAATCCTCAATTTCTGGCCTTCGTGACTCTCATATTGATATTCCAGGCCTGGAACAGAAACTCGTTCAAATTGAATCGGGAATGAATCCGGTTTGGACTTGAATTCATCGTTCGTTTGGATCATAAGTGGTTTTGCAAATTTATTCACAAGCCTTGGCCGAGCCAGAAAAACCAGTTCCACCGGCTTCTTCGAACCATCTACGAATTGCAACATCTTATCGGAACGCTGATCCCTCTTTCCAGATGTATCATTTTCAGAGAGATCACGCCAGGCGATGGCCGCTGACTGATAAATCGAAAAGAATTCGCGACATTCCACCAGCGACTTCAGATCCTTGTCCCTCGAATCATCCAGCGATGGCAGGGCGAAAGACTCGCAGACCTTCTCCAGTTCGAGATATTTCTCTCGATTCCAAACCGTTTCAGGTGTTGATTGCGATGCTTTACGAATCGATTCAAATTGCACTTTCAATCTATCTGCATATTTACGACACGATTCCGCAACGTCTTTTTCACCAGCTGATAATTGCAACTGACCATACCTGACAACCGCTTCCCACTCCGCAGGATTGGCTTTGATGGAATTCTTATATTGCTCCATCGCTTTCAATAAGTCCGACTGAGATTCATAAAGTCGCCCCAGATTTAAATAATAACGCGCAGATTGAGTCTCAGGACAGCCTGAAAGCGTTGGAGGCTGTCCCATGATTTGCAATGGGTCAATTTTTTGCCCCATTGACATCAAGCTTTCCGCCAACGCAAATCGCCCTTGTGGATCGTTTTCAAACATCAGAGCCACGGCACCAAGATTTTCGACTGCCTCTTGATATCGCCCTGACGACCAGAGCAGTAAGCCCCAGGCCCGACGAATCCATGGAAATTCCGGGTCGTTTTGAAATGCAGATTTCAGGTCTGACTCAAGCCCCCTTGTATCCATTTCATGGGTCAATGGCTTTGCAAGCCAGTCGGCCAATGCTCGCGGATTTTTCGTGTCGAGAAATAATTTCCAGAGTTCATCAAAACTCTCTCCTGTTCGAAACTCCGAGGAATAAAGTTTCAATCGCTGTTCCGTAAGGTTTGATCTGTTTCCATTGCTTTTAAGTTCTATGGAGTCAAAACCATCCATTGCAACTTCCTGGAGTTGCCATCGGTTTTCCATTTGAGTGGATTTCAATAAATTGGCCCAGACTTTTTTTTGGCCGTTCATGGCCGATCGCTGATCGACCTTCATCTGGACTTGAGCCGATTTCAGGTCACCTTCCAATAAACTTGTGGCAATATTTTTTAACCGGTTCCATTCTGAGATGGGATAATTCTGGTTTAAGTTGTGGGCTACTCTTAAAAATGCGGCTGGATCATTGGTTGACATGGCTTGTTTCAGGCTCGGAACTGGCCTGAAATATTTTATGGCATGAAACGTAGCAAAAACCATGAAAACGGAAACTGCAAGGGTCAAGATGATGAATCGTGGCCGAATTTTTCTTGCTGAAGTCGGTTTAACTACCCCAGAGCGATCCGTTTTAGAATTCCAGGCGGCTTTTTTCATCGGATTTTCAGCCCAAAGCGGTTGATTTGTTCACCTCTCAATGAACGCATTCCAATTTCAATCGGGTTGAATTTTAAATTCAGGACTGACCCGCAGCCCACAAAGGCCAAGTTGCTCCATAAACATGGGCAGATTTTCTTCGAGAACCTGCACAGAATTCGGGCCAAGCCGCCGGCCCAACAGGTTCGCGGTTGCATTCAGCTTTATTAAGCCTTCGATGATCATCTGATCGTCGCAAGTCAGAACGAGGATCCGTTCCATCTCAATTTCAGCCTGTTTGAGCCGAGTGGTGTCTCCTGCAGATTTGGCTGAAAATTCGGTGCATTTCCAGAGTAATGAAACGGACGCAGGTGTTGGCTCACCCGATCGTTTTTTGAAGAACGACTCAATCCATTCGGTGGTGACACCTTGTTCCAATGCTTTTGAGAGCGATTCCATGTCGATGGTGTAAAATCGCAAGGTACTGGCAATCGAATCATCCTGACTGTGCCGACCAGTCATCACGGAAGGCTTTGTGAACCGGTTGAGTTGCGGTTCCAGGGCAAGATCAGACTTGGTCGAGTCCACTTCAAGGGATGTCCCATCGCCCACTGGTCGGACACATTGAAGAGGGTCGCGGGCTTGATCCTGCTGGGCGACGATTCTCAGTCCCTTGAACGGAATATGCTCTTCATCTGCAACGATAAGCCATGACTCGCCAACAGGTTCGGTCGGATCATCCGCATTAAATCTGGCGATCAGATCAGGCCGGTCCTGAGAATCGACCGTCTCAAGCAATATCGCCGACCGATAAACCCTGATTCTATCAGACTTTCCAGCCCATGTGCGAACTGTCTCAATCACAGAACTGGCAATCGGAACGGCCGAGAGTTCTGAAAGTTCTTGCAGGAGACGGTCCAACTTGTAGCTGGAGGCGAACATGCGTCTCATCCAGACCTCATCCAGGCGTCCCTGAATCACAGGCCCTATGGCCGTGAATTTCAGAAGCCTCACAATCTTCGCAAGATTACCTGCTGCAAGACCTTGACGATAGAAGATTCCTTCAAGATTGGGCTGAATGAAGAGCGACTTTTCGATCGCTGACGAGTTTCGTGGGGGTTCGCCGTGGCCCATCATGAATCGGCCAAGATCGCTGATTTGAACGCAAACCGCTTCACTTTCAACCGACTGGGCAACCTGCACAAGTCCGCCAAGCCAAGCTGGGCCTGATAACCAGGCCTCAATGACAGCCGCATAATCGGCAATCGTGGTCGCAGGCAGTTTTGCTCGAGATTTTGAAGTTCGAGTGGTTCCCGGCTCGGATTCTCCCTGTGATATCAGGTTCAGATTGGTCTGAATCAGAGTTTTCAGGTCGACCCATGAACCAGGTTCCAATACGGCCAGTTCTGCGAGGATGACCACATTCATCCAGGCCATCACATCGGAGGGCTTCTTAGCTGATGTCGTTCCAGAATCAAGAGTTGTGGAATCGAATACGATGGCCATGGTGGATCTGGCCAGGAGCTGCGGGAGGTGCAGAGAGTGCTCCTCCCACCATGTTCCGTGAACGGATCCGAACTGTTCCTTTTCCGCTATCAGTAGGCCGACTCGCCAGGACCAGTCGACAAGAACATCGATTGCAAAGTCAGGCCAATTGGGAGAACCGACTGGAAAGGCGGCTGGTGGAGTCGAAATGATCGATTCCCGGAGCAGTCGATCACGGTCTTTTTTATGAATCAGGCCGTTTTGGGTCCGTCGGATCGGGTCGAGGGTCGTTTGCTGCCAGAGTGCCACGAGGCGGGCGACCAGCTCAGCCGGGTCTGCTGAGAGGACATTCTTAACTTCTTTAGTCGTTAGGAGTTCGAGCAATGCAGCAGGCGGGGCGGATGGAGGATCGATACGTTCGACAAGCTCTGGCCAGATGGCCACTTTGATATGACCACCCTCGCCATTTTCTACGAGGTGACGGCGTTGCCCCAGCGAGAGATTGGTGGAGGAATCCGGGTGGGCTGGTACGATCGCTCCGAACGCGATCAGGGGGCTGAGGGCTTCGGCAGGCGAATGGCCCCAGAGCTGGAGAAGCCGAGAAAGGTCGGATAATGGGATCGACCGATTCCAGCGGCCCCAGGCGAGCATTCCAAGAGCATCACGAGCGGCAGGCGGAAAGCCCTTGGCCAGATGGAGAGCGGAATAGGGGTCGGCCCAGACTTGCGAAATGCGGGAAACCCAATCCTCATGGGATGTTCCACCATCAGGAATATACGAACCAAGGGTTCCAGCCAAATCCTTCAAAGCCGCTGTAGAATGACGGCTGAGGGCATCTTTCAAGTCATTTGTCACGAAGTCGGCCATTACCCATTGAGTTTATTTGTGTGGATTTGGAAGGACAGAGAATGAAGCGGTTTCACAAGCAAGAATGCTCGAAAGGCTGGATTCGAATCTCTGAAGACATGGTTTGTTCAAATATTGTAGCAGAAATTCAGGAGTTTCACCAGCTTACGAACAGGCTAAAATTAACTTAACGGTTTTCTCACCCAACCGGGGGATGATTCCAAGCCGGGTAGAAAAACGAGCAGTGGGTGGATCGTTGAGGAAATGATGCTTTGACTTTTCCTATCGTAGGTGATGCGAGGGTGGTTTTTTGACATCACTCCACAAAAACAAACGAATCCCGTGGACTGGTGAAACCCTGACTAATTATGATAAGCCTCATGATAGTCGCGAACTTGTTAACCGGCCTCTGATAACTTGCTCTTCAGAGAATGGTTCGCACTGATTGAGTCGATAGAAAAAATATTCTGACATATCCATCCCGTTCCAGCATACTTCACATGAAATTGAGGCCTATGAAGACTTCATACAGACTTCGTGCAGCACTGATGTTAGGTCTCATCGGAGCAGTTTGCACGCCTGCCCGGGCGATCATCGTTTTTCAGGATCCTGGCCGATTGACAACGATGCCGACGGTTGGATCGGTCAAGCCTGGCTGGCAGTATCTCGGCAATTACGGCGCTTTTACCGGAATCCCCATCGGGCCAAGGGCTTGGGTCACGGCTGAGCATGTGACTGGACGCACGATTGGTTCAGCCGGTGTCCTGAATTATGACAACGCCGGAACGTCATCCGCATCCAATTATGCATCCACTCTGGCTGTGGTCAGTGGCGACCTGGCCGTGATGACACTTGACAGCAATCAGCCGAGTTTCACCAGCTGGGCACCAGTCTGGTCAGACCCAAACACCTTAAATGTAGGCACTTCTGTCTATATGTACGGCAAGGGAACAGAGCGTGGGTCAGCCACAACCGGTGGCTGGACATGGGGTAACGCGGCCAGCACTCTGAGCTATGGCACGAATCAAGTGGACACCTTTGCAGCCGATTTAAGCAACAATGTCTACATCCAGATGGACTTCAATCAGCCCAACGGCTCAAATAACCTGCCCAACACCGAAGGCATTTTTTCGACGGGCGATTCGGGAGGCGGTATTTTCGCCTTCAATTCAGCCAACGCACGCTATGAACTGGTCGGGGTCAATTACGGAGTGGACGTTGTGACTCAAACTCCCACTGGTTCGAATTACCTTGCCGCACTTTATAACGCGAACGGTTATTACTACAACGGCCAGCTAATATCCAGCCCAAACCCCACACCACTAAGCTCTTACAGCACAGCAATTCCATACAAGTACAACATCATTGCTCCATTTACGGTTCCTGAACCCGGCACTTGGGTCATGATGATCCTCTCAACTGCCGGGCTGGTTCTGGCCAGGAAAAGGTTGGTTTAACGCTTG
>CAMBZY010000232.1 GCA_945872325.1 Candidatus Kuenenia stuttgartensis
CTGCTCGACGAACCTCTGGAAGAGGCCATATTGGTCTATCAATCGCAAGTTTACGACCTTGGTTCGATTGCTCCGGGAGCCTCGGTGGTGATCAATCCGACTCGCACACAGAACCTGACCGGTTATCTCGACCGCTTCAGCGTCAACGAACTCAAAAACACCGGTGCCGGATGGTCAGAACGAGCACGTTTGAAGCTGCCCAGACTGATGATGTTTCACGAAAGCGGGCCAGCCAGCCTGCGGGCATTGACCAACGGACCAATGAGCCGGCTTGACCTGAGTGGCCTGCTTGCTCTGAACCGGCCCATGCTGGTGGCCAGAGTGAAACGACCTGGTAGCCAGCTTGTTCTGACAGGGGTTCGAGGTCTGGAAAATGCGAGGATTGATCAGACCACGTTGGTGCGATGCCTGTTACCACTGGCATCAGAGTCTGTCACAGACCTTATGCCCACAAAACCTGAAATCAGTGAGCTGGCACAAGCCGGCGGCGTGGCGAAATAATCGCCAGGAAATTCAAGAGCCTTCTGAAAAACAGTCTGCAACGAGCGAGAAATTGAATCATGAGTACCGCGATGGAAATGCAATCGGCTCCGAACCTGTCCGCCGATTCTCCGATGATTGAAACGCACGGGTTGACCAAGCAATATGGCCAGCTTTTCGCTCTGAAAGACCTCGACCTGACGCTCTACCGTGGCGATGTTTATGGCTTTATCGGCCCAAACGGTGCCGGCAAGACCACCACGATGCGGATTCTAGCAACCTTGCTGAACCCAACACGTGGCGAAGCCTATGTTTGCGGCCATTCGATTTATAACGCTCCCAAAGAAATCCGCCGGATGATTGGCTACATGCCCGACTTCTTTGGCGTGTATGACGACATGAAAGTGATTGAATACCTCGAGTTTTTCGCCTCAGCCTATCGCATCAAAGGCGAAGCCAGGCGGAAGATTTGTGCCGAAGTTCTCGAACTTGTGGACCTCACCTACAAGCGCGACGCCTTGGTCACATCACTCTCACGCGGAATGACACAAAGGCTTGGCCTGGCACGGGTTCTGCTGCACAATCCACAGGTGCTGCTGCTCGACGAACCGGCCTCGGGGCTTGACCCTCGTGCCCGTATTGAGATTCGTGCCTTGTTGAAACAGCTTCGCTCGATGGGCAAAACCATTCTGGTTTCAAGCCACATTTTGCCTGAGCTGGCTGATATCTGTAATAAAATTGGTATTATTGAACAGGGCCAACTGATTGTGAACGGAACTGTGGAAGATGTCATGACACAGGCCCGAACAGAGCGCATTCTCCATATTCAGGTGGCAGGCCGGCCTCAGCAGGAAGCTGCTGATCTGCTGGAGCGCCGCGATGAAGTGGAAACGGTGGACCAGCGTGCCGGAATATTGATCGTGAAATTAAAGAGGCCTGATATCCGCCACTCAGCTCTGGCTCAGAACCTGATTGAGGAAGGCTTTGAGCTGATGCTCTTTAAAGAGGAAGAGATCAACCTCGAAACGGCGTTCATGCACTTGACCAAAGGGATTACGAGTTAATTTCTACGTCCACTTGCTCGTAAATACCAGAATCGCCATTGGGATGAATCAACAGGTGCATCATGGAAACAAGCTCGGCCAGTCATTCAAAATATCGGCTGGTAGTCTTTCAGGAGCCCGCTGAAATCGAGCCTGTCCGGATCATGCTGGCCCGCGAGCTTGCGATTCATCCGCTTGACGCGCTGCGTCTGGTGGCACACATGCCAGGCATTCTGCCAGGCCTGTACGATGCTGGTCAGTGCAAGCGCATTCTTGATGCCTTGTTTGAATTTAAACTCCCGGCTGAAGCTCGTTCACTGGAGACATTTCCTGACCTGAGTCGGCCAAAACTGGTCCATGAATTCACATTGACCCCAGGCGGGCTGAATATCTGCGATGTGATTCGCAAACAGACATTGAATTTCCTGCCTTGGGATCAGATTGGGATGATCGCAGCTGCGAAGCTCGAGTTGCCCGACACTGTGAGCGAATATTATGCACCAGGCCTGGTAGCCGGTGCCGTCAGGGGCGTGAGGCGGGTTTTGGGTGGTGGTGCCCTGAACCGGAAGGAACGGATCGTGAGTTCGCCGATTGCTCCCAAGGGTGAGGCGATCATTTGGCGCAAGCGGCCTCACGGCGTATTCCGCCTATCCGAAGATAAATTGCGTTATGACATTCTCGGTGAACATCGTGCGGAGACAGCCTCTGACAATTTTCCCCGACTCTTGCGATGGCTTGCGGCAGGCACGGAAACAGCGTTTCTACCGGATTCTTCGTTGATTTATCTGGGCCGAAAGGGTGGGGAAATTCCGGTCTATCCTGACTTGGAAAGCCTGACCGAGATGGCCACTATGGAATTATTAAGAAGCTGGTATCGAGCCGATCGAAGTGAAGCTCAAGACACCATGAGCTAAGTTCAGCGCAAATCCAGTTGGGGCAGGTAAGTCATTCGACGGACCGGCAAATCATCACAAAAATCATCCGCTCGATTACTTTTTCCTGACAGGTGAACGCCTGACTGGAGTTGCTTTGCGGAACGGCCAGACAGGCTTCGCAATGGGTGTCGTGGATTTGACCGTAGTGGTTGGTGGTACGGGTGTTACCACTTTTGGAGCAACGTAAGGGGCCAGATCGGTTGCCGCACCGGCGTCGAGATATCCGGCTGAAGCGATTTTCCCAGCCAGTTCAGTCGATCTGTGTGCCGTGGCCTTGATCTGATTCACAATCTGGGCTGCCGAGTAATCCGGCCTCAAGGATGCAATCAGGGCGGCTGTGGCGGCAACATATGGAGAGGCCATACTGGTCCCGTCCCATGATTGGTAAGAACCGGCGGTCGTGGACATAATTCTAACTCCAGGGGCAGCTACATCGACGCTGCTTGGCCCGTAGTTTGAGAAGCTGGCCAGATGGCCGGCGGAGTCCACGGCACCCACTGTCAGAACGTTGGTATACCGATAGCTGCCGGGATAACTGGGGACCTGATCATTATTCACCGATTCGTTACCGGCGGCTGTCACAACCACTACATTGCGATTGGCGGCATAAGCCATGGCCGTTTGCAGTGATGGAGAGCCCATGCTCATGGTCCAACTGGCATTAATCACCTTCGCACCATGATTTACGGCATAATATATCGCATTCACAGCCGCATTCAGAGAGCCGTTGCCGTATTGATCCAGCACTTTCAAGGCCATGATCTTCGAGCCAGGTGCAAGGCCCACACCGCCTGTATTGTTATTGGCGGCTGCAGCGATAATGCCTGAAACGTGTGAGCCGTGGCCAGCATCGTCCTGCACATTGCCGGAATTGTTGAGGAAATTGACGCCGAAGATGTCGTCAATAAAACCATCGCGGTCATCGTCACGCTTATTCCCAGCCACCTCGCCCGTATTCACCCATAACTGGCTTTTTAAATCTGGGTGATTTAAATCAATCCCGCTATCAATCACAGCGACAACCACTCCCTGTCCAACAGTGCGACTCCAGGCTGTTGAGGCGTTGACTGAGGCCGTATCCACACCGGCAATCGCCCACTGCTGGGAGGCCATGGGATCGTTCACGGGTAAGGCAGTGGAATGGATCAGTGAATCTGTCTGGGAAAACGCCAGCCAGTTGGAACTTTCCCACGACTTCAATACACCGTCCCGCGCCACATCCGGGCGAAATACAATGCCCCAGGTGGTGGAGTCGTAGGCACCGTCCACATAGGCGCCTGAATCGTAAATTGCTTTTAAGGCCTGTGAAGCCTGATTTGAGGCTGATAATCGAATGACGGCTGAATTTAAAGTGGTCGGTTCGCAAAGTGGGCCAAGATTACTGGGCGCCACTGTCATTAACGAACGGTCTTCGAGCAGGTCAATCTGGACGATTCGCTTTGTCGTTCGTCTGATACGCATTGGAAGACTGGCTCTCTTTGAATTCGGTCAACATGCTGCAATATCAAGTGAGGATGAACCGCGAGAATCGTTAAAACCTATTGTCGCATGTCGAACGTGAAAGTCAATTGCCCGCGATGTCAGCCAAGTTCTTGTGGCGACTTAAAACCCGCAGAATCGTTCAAAGTTTCGACGCCTGATAAATCCACCCAGATCAAACCTTTATCATCGATCCGGCTTTGAAAGTGACGCACCGATTTCTGGGGATTTGTGCGGCATTCGCCCGTCCTCACATCGAACTTCCAGCGGTGCAGGGGACACACCACAAACGAGCCGTCCAGCCAGCCTCGACCAAGCGGAGCATTGGCGTGGGGGCAGCGGCCTTCCAGAATATCAAGCTGACCATCCACATAAAACACGGCCAGTCGAACGCCTTGCACTTCCAGCGCAAGTCCTCGGCCTTCAGTCACTTCAGAAATGTTGCCGCACAGAACCCAGCGGTTTTCAGAAGGCTCGTCAAATGGTAAAAGCGGCTGGCTCATCTCTCCTTACGCTTTATTTTGGGAGGTTTCTGATCATGCGAATGTCCAGCCTCCGGCGGGTGAGCACCAGCCAGAACCAGCTTGCCCATCTCCACGCCCTTGGTTCCGATCAGGCTATCGGCCAACAGCCGAACTTCGCGGGCCCGACCTTTCAGAAGAATCACTTCCAGGCATCGACGATGATCGAGGTGAACGTGTGTCGTCGTGACGACCTTCTCCAGATGATCGTGCTGAAGTTCGGTCAGACGCTCACTAATCTGCCCAGAATGGTGGTCGTAAATCAAGGTGACCACGCCCATGGCCGGTTCATCGTCCGACGCAACGGTCTCGGCAATCAGAGCGGATCGCATCAACCCACGAACAGCCTCACTGCGATTCGCATACCGATGCTCGTCGCAATAGTCGTCAAACCGCTCCAAAAGCTCGCCACCAACGGCCACACTGAATCGGACCAGTGGCTCTTTGCCGGATTCTCGTGACATGGCCTGCGACCCTCGGAATTCGTGACTTGCAAAAAAAGGGCTGAACGTGGCTTTGATGATACCACTTTCAGCCCATTCGTTTCAGGATCGACTAAAGATCAATCAGACAGATGGGACATCCAGCCATGCACCATGCTTGGCTGAACTGGCGACACAGGCTTCAATAAAGGCCATTCCAGCCACGCCGTCGGCGATACCCGGGTGGGCAAACGGCTTGGGGCACTGCTCTCCACGGCGGCCACGGATGGTCCATTCCAGCGAACGGTGCAGGTTGGCCAAAGCCTCATGGAAACCTTCAGGGTGTCCGGAAGGCGTGCGCAGGTAAGGCTTGATCGACTCAGGGAAGTAGTCGTATTCCGCACCCAGTCGATAGATATGGAGCGGTTGGCCACCGGAATAAAACTTCAGGTTTGTATGGTCGGTGTTTGACCATTCAATCGTGCCCTTCGTTCCACTGATCCGGAAGCCGTTATCGTTCTGGGCGCCGATGGTGATCTGGCTGGCAGCGATGGTGGCGATGCCTCCATTGTTCAGCTCGGCCAGAACGGTGAAGTCGTCGTCCAGGGCACGTCCAGCGACAAAAGTCTTCAATCGGGCCGATACGCGAACTGCCGAAAGGCCGGCCACAAAGCGGACGAATTCATAGGCATGGGTGCCGATATCTCCACCGCAGCCTGATGCTCCTGAACGCTTTGGATCGACACGCCAAGCGGCCTGCTGCTGACCTGATTCTTCGAGATTGGTCGCCAGCCAGCCCTGAGG
>CAMBZY010000233.1 GCA_945872325.1 Candidatus Kuenenia stuttgartensis
GCCTGGATGTGGGCCGATCGGCTCTCCAAATGCTTGACAGTCCTGATCGTCATTTGATTCTTGGAGATATCGAACGAGGCCCATTACCGGAATCGGCGATCGGAAGTTTTGATGTGGTTCTGGCATTGGATGTTCTGGAGCATCTGGATTACGATACAGCTGCACTGAAGCATTTGGCCCAGCTTGTCAGGCCCGGTGGACTGGTGGTGGTGACGGTTCCAGCCCGACCAGATTTATGGTCAGAATTCGACGAAATCCAAGGTCATAGAAGGCGATACGTCAAGGAACAGTTGGCGGGACTCTTTTCTAAGAGACCTGAATTTGATGACTATCATGTCAGTTACTGCTGGCCTTGGCTGATTGGGCCTGCCAGATGGACGAGACGTAAAGGAAACGAATCAAATCAGAGCGTTAAACGCGATTCCTGGGAGATATATGAAGATCATGTCAGGCCTGTAAGTTGGCCTGTCCGGGTCGTCATGCAAGCCCTGTTCCGGTTCAGCGAGCGTCGCATCCTGAACCGGGGCGAGAAAGATGGAACATCCGTGATCGCTTGGGCTTATCGTAAAGCCGAATGATCGTGCCGAGCTCGCTCACTCGGTAGTTGCGAGCTTGCGGGGAACGGCCCGGCCGGCCGTATCGGCTGCGGTCTGGTCGACTGCTTTTTCTTCATGGTATTCAGCGTCGGTGTTTACACACCAAGGGTCAAATGGCCCTTGCCCCATGATATTCCGAGCCGCCAGAAAGGCGGTCATCATCGAATGGTCCTGATTATTGTATTTGTGCATTCCATTGCGGCCGGCGACTTGGAAATTCTCAAGGCGGGCCAGCCAGTTGCGAATGATTTCAACATTTTTCTGATATTCATCGTCATAAACCGGGTAGGCTTTGGGCATGCGCACCACGCATCCATCTATCACTTTGGATGGGTCGACCAAGCCAATCTGACCGATTTCTTTTTTGCCGAGTTCGATCAATTCCTGGTCACTCATTCGCCAGAGTCCATCGCCTTCGAAACAGAAGTATTCGAGGCCAAGGCTTGATTTCGAGGCATCAGGAACCATGTAAGGTGACCAATTTTTAAAATTCTGGACTCTCCCCAGCTTCACTTCTGGGTCATGCACATAGATCCATGTGTCGGGGAAAGTATCCACTTGATCGGCGATCAGCACGACGGTCAGGAAGTCGCGATATTTCAAGGCATCTGCGGCGGCTTGTACCTCGGCTGGTGCCGGCGGATCCATGATCTTTACAAGGGTGCGAAGTGGCAGTGTGGAGATGAAATTTCGGCCCGTGTGCTGGGTTTCATTTCCACTTGAATCACGGCTGACGAATGCGGTGACGCGGCTGCCGTCGTGTTCAACACGGGCGACTCGTGAATCGTGATCCACGCGGTTTCCACCGTCACGGACTTTGCCGCGGGCGGCTTCCCACATCTGACCTGGGCCAAATTTCGGATAATGAAATTCGTCGATCAGGGTTTTAATCACAGCACCTTTACCGGCCTTGCGAAATGGCTTGAAAAGCACGCTGGTGACGGCATTGATCAGCGATAATCCCTTGATCCGCTGGGCGGCCCAGTCAGCAGAGATTTCGGTTGTGGGCATACCCCAGACTTTTTCGGTATAAGCCTTGAAGAATGTCTGAAAAAGCTTGCGGCCAAAGCGATTGACCACCCAGTCTTCAAAGCTTCGTTCAGGCTTGATTGGCTTGATTCTGGCCTTGAAATAGCTCAGCAGGATGGTGGCGGAGCAGACAGGGCCGAGCTTGAGGAAGGCGTCAACAGGCTTGAGCGGATAGTCGAAGAATTTCCGGTTGTAATAGATCCGGCTCAGACGAGGCCGTTTGAGGAATTGATCGCCCAGAATTTCGTTCCAGAGGCGATTGACTTCGTCGTTTTTCGAGAAAAAACGGTGCCCGCCGATGTCAAAACGATAACCTTTATAAGTGTCAGTCCGGCTGATTCCGCCCACCAGGCTGGCTTCGGATTCAAGAACCACGCATGGGAATCCACTTTTGGTCAGTTCATAAGCTGCGGTGAGGCCAGCCGGTCCACCGCCGGCGATGACGGTTACGCCTCCAACGGATTGCGTATAGATCGAGTGAGGTGGCCTTGCAGCGCTATAAGGCGTTGTGCTAGAGCTGTTTAGCGAATCTGTACGGTGTGCGGCTTTAACGTCCATGGTGCCGATCTCTATGGTGAATCCGTTCGGTGCTCCACCATCCTGGTGGGTTGATTTGAGGGGAGTCTATCAGTTCGCAAGGATTTGTCGAGATCACTTTTCGAGAAGTTTTTCGCAAGCACGCAGGAACGTGAAGAGCTTTGAACAGAGCGGGCTATACAGGTTGGGATCTATGATTTTTTCATTCGGAATCATGGGGAAGTTCAGGATCATCCAAAAAAGAGGAGGTGGCGTAACAGTTTGCCAAATCATCCCAGATCATCAAAAAGCTCTGTTCAGAAATCTGAGATTGGGTTACATTGAACGAAAGTCGAACTCTCTGCGAGCTGAATTCAAGAATTGGCTGCAGCGACAAGAGAGATTTAAACCTGCTTGGATTGCAGGTTCCCGGATGCAAAAAATGGAGTCTGACAGGCCATGAGTATCGAACTAGGCGTTAATCGTCACGAATACAGGGGCATCGTTCTTGCAGGTGGCTCCGGGACGCGTCTGTATCCGATCACGCGAGCCGTATCGAAGCAGATGTTGCCGATTTACGACAAGCCGATGATTTATTACCCGCTTTCGACATTAATGATGGCGGGGATTCGCGATGTGCTGGTGATCAGCACGCCTACAGATATTGGTGGATTTGAGCGGCTTCTGGGTGATGGTTCGCAGTGGGGAATGTCATTTCAATATTGCATCCAGCCGAACCCGGGCGGCCTGGCACAAGCCTTTACACTTGGCCGAAACTTTGTCGGATCACATCCAGCGGCTTTAGTGCTGGGCGACAATATTTTTTATGGGCAGGGATTTCAGCCGATGCTGAGGCGAGCGACATCGCATAACGAGGGTGCTACGGTGTTTGCATATCCCGTGAAAGATCCGGAACGATACGGTGTGATCAGTTTCGACGAAAGTGGACGCCCATTAAAAATTGTCGAGAAGCCCAAACAGGCTGAAAGTCATTATGCAGTCACAGGATTGTATTTCTATGACAATCAGGTGTTGGATATTGCATCTGAATTGAAGCCATCACCGCGTGGTGAATATGAGATTACGGATGTCAACAAGGTTTATCTTGATCGAGGTCAGTTGAAAGTCGAGAAATTCACTCGAGGCTTTGCATGGCTTGATACAGGTACGCCTGAGAGCTTGATTCAGGCCGCGAATTTCGTAGAGACGGTGGAATCGCGTCAGGGTTTGAAAGTAGCCTGCCTTGAAGAAATTGCCTGGCGGATGCGTTTTATTAATGATGAACAACTCCAAAAACTGGCGGAAAGCTATCCAAACAGCTATGGAAGTTATCTCAAGGATGTTCTGACGATGGGCCACGATATTGGCTGACAGGCGGAATCCGTTTCGCTTGGAATGAGTCGTTAGATATGCATAGAAAAAAGATGGTGATTGCAAGATGACAGCGATATTAGGACTATCGGCATTTTATCATGACAGTGCGGCTGCGCTGGTGGTTGATGGCCGAATTGTGGCGGCTGCTCAGGAAGAGCGTTTCACGCGTAAGAAGCACGATCCCGCATTTCCGTCGCTGGCGTCCGAATATTGCTTGAAAGAGGCTGGAATATCGCTTGATGAACTGGATTATGTGGCGTTTTATGATAAGCCACTGGTGAAGTTCGAAAGGCTTCTGGAGAGCTATCTGGCCTATGCCCCTTCAGGCTTTAAAAGCTTTGGGATGGCCCTGCCCGTCTGGCTTAAAGAGAAGTTGCATACGCGCAAGGCGATTCGGAGCGGATTAAATCGGCCTGATTTAAAAGCTCCTCTGGTATTTCTGGACCATCATGAAAGCCATGCCGCCAGCGCGTTTTATTCAAGCCCGTTTGAAGAGGCGGCCATACTCACGCTTGATGGGGTGGGCGAATGGTCGACCACAACTCTGGGTGTGGGCAAGGGCCATAAAATCACATTGACAGAGCAATTGCAATTTCCCCACTCGCTGGGTCTGTTGTATTCGGCATTCACTTATTATTGTGGATTCCGAGTCAATTCAGGCGAGTATAAACTCATGGGGCTTGCGCCTTATGGGGTACCAAAATATGCGGATACGATTACCGATAAACTGATTGATCTGAAGCCTGATGGAAGCTTCTGGATGGATCAATCGTATTTCAATTATGCAGCGGGCCTGACGATGACTGGCCCGAAATTCCATCAACTTTTTGGCCGGGAACCGCGGAAAGCGGAATCGCAAATTGAGCAATTTCATTGCGATATGGCGGCCAGTATTCAGGCGGCCACGGAAAAGATCATGATGCTTCAAGCGTGTCACGCTTATGAGCGGACAGGTCAGAAAAACCTCGTTCTTGCAGGCGGAGTTGCTCTGAATTGTGTGGCGAATGGCAAGATCATGCGTGATGGCCCGTTCGAAAAGATCTGGATTCAGCCTGCTGCCGGAGATGCCGGTGGTGCTTTGGGAGCGGCCCAGTTTGTATGGCATCAGCTTTTGGATAAGCCTCGGGAGGTAAATCCGGATCTGGATAGTCAGAGGGGATCATTTCTGGGACCTAAATTTGAGGGCGATGAAATTGCAGAAGTGCTTCGTCGCGAAAATGTTCCATTTGATCAATATACGAATCGTGATGAATTGTATTCGCAGATGTGCGAGCTTTTAGAGGGCGAAAATATTGTTGGTCTGTTCCAGGGCCGGATGGAGTTTGGGCCACGGGCGCTGGGGGCCAGGTCGATCATTGGGGATCCACGATCTTCGAAGATGCAGGCCAATATGAATCTGAAAATTAAATTTCGCGAGAGTTTCCGACCATTTGCGCCGATTGTGATGCGTGAGCATGCGCATGAATGGTTTGAGATCGGGAGCGATCAGGAAAGCCCTTATATGTTGATCGTTGCGCCGGTTCTCGAAAAACATCGGGTAAAAATGGATACCGATGAAATGAAAGCGATGACGGATGATCCGGACTTGAGACGGCGGGTAAATATTGTCCGTTCCAGCATACCAGCGGTGACCCACGTCGATTATTCCGCACGGTTGCAGACGATTGACAGCGAACGAAATCCGTTTGTGCACGGTTTGCTGAATGCGTTTCATGAGCGAACTGGTTGCCCGATTCTGGTAAACACAAGTTTCAATGTTCGGGGCGAGCCGATTGTATGTCGTCCGGAAGAAGCCTTGAGGTGTTTTATCTCAACAGAAATGGATGCCCTGGTATTGGAGAATTGCATTATCCGAAAGGATAAACTGGGCCCTGAAGCGTTGGCGGCAGCTACGGCGGCTCGCGATAAATATCTCAGCCAGTTTGATCTGGACTGATATGAATGATGCTTCAAATCCTATCGCAGAAAAAATCAAAAATAGCAATCTGGCAGGAGAAATCAGTTTATGAAATGGTCTGATATACCGCGGAATCCAACGGATCGAATGCTCCGCCAGTTTGGTGGGCTCTGCTTCCTGTTCTTTGGCGGGCTGGCGGTTTATGGGGCGGTTGCGAAGGGGAATTTCACAGGCCCTGTATGTCTGGGGGTGGCAGCGATT
>CAMBZY010000234.1 GCA_945872325.1 Candidatus Kuenenia stuttgartensis
CTTGATTATCTGGCTTATAAACTCCAGGCGGGCAAGCAGGTCAGAGCGGACGAAATTTATCTGGCATTCCGTCGGAATTTCACACAATTGCACGATGCCTGTGGGGGCCTTGAGCCGCTGCTTGCAGAGATGCTCCGCCTGGGGCGTTACCACGCATCATTCAGCATCGGTAAGAGCAATCAGGCAGAGTTTCGTGAGGACCTTTCGCGACTGAGGCGATTGACAGATGTTCCAGGATTGTTGGTGATGAGGCTTTATGATTGTTACGATCGGTGCAAGGTTCTATCGGCAAGTGAATTCAGCGAAGCAATCAGGTGCATTGAAAGCTATGTCTTCCGTCGCGCGATTTGTGGAGAGAGGTCGGGCAATTACTGGCTGATCTTTGCCAATCTTGCCTATAAACTTGGGGATCAGAAACCGCTTCAGGACCTGAAGGTCGGACTTGCTAGACAAAGAGACACGTCACGATTTCCGAGCGACGACGAATTCCTGCGAGAGTTATTGAATCGAGATATCTATGGACTTCGCGTTTGCAGTTACCTCTTGGAGCGGCTCGAAAATTACGGAAGCAATGAACCAACAAATACGAACGCGTATAGTATTGAGCATATTCTGCCGCAGAATGAAAAACTCTCTGTTGAGTGGCGAACGATGCTGGGCGAAGATTGGAAGCAAATTCAGTCAAAATGGCTTCATCGGCTGGGGAACTTGACATTGACGGGTTATAACAGTGCTTATTCTGATCGGCCATTCTCAGAAAAGAAAATGATGCCAGGCGGATTCGAAGAGAGCTCGGTGCGGCTCAACAAGTTTGTACGCGACCAAAGCCAGTGGACACCTGATGAGATAGAGCAGCGAGGCCAACTTCTAGCGGAAAAGACTCTCAAGATCTGGCCCTGCTGTCAGGTAGATCACTCAGCCATTGAGGAGGTGAAGCTTGCAGAGCTTCGCGAACAGGCAAAACGTAGAGACATCGCCAAGGTCCCGATGACCATTGCGGCGCGTGACTTGTTTGAGCAATTACGAGAGAGAATTCAATCTATTGACCCATCGATTCTCGAGATTGCCGAGGCGAAGTCTGTGAGCTATCACGCATCAGGATTTTTCCTGGAAGTGCTTCCGAGAAAGTACAGGCTAAATCTTTTACTGCCACTTGATCATGCAGAAATTGATGACCCACATAAGCTGGCAAGCGACGCTACGGAATGGAAGTTTTTCTTCTACGCAAAATATGCAGGCGGCGTCCTGTTAAAAATCAAAGAACCGCTAGATATCGACCATGCGATTCCCATTATTCGCCAAGCCTACGCCATGTCAGTTTCATCTGCACCAGAAGCGCTTTAGTTCTGCTATCAAACACACGGCTGAAAACACTAAAAGAGTTAAGAAGAAACGGACAATCGATTTTGGTGGCTCAGGAATCACGAAAGAAGCATGTATTGTGATGCCATTCACGTTGATTGGCAAAGAAAAATCAGACGAAACCAAAACCTGCACCAACTGCTTCGTAGCCTGCTCTCTCGCCAAGCACTTGCTGACGATTATCGAGGTGGATGGTGTGTGATCGGCCTGAGTTGAATAGAACGGGATACACTTGAAGGAGTCGAAATGTCTACGACTGCTGTAAAGACGCCTGTCTGGAAGATGGTCAAAGAAGCTGTGGAAGTGTTGGGCTCTCCAACGACAAACGTTATGGTCAGGGACTGGATTCTTAAAAAATATCCGGGGACGAATAAGTCAACAATCGGGTGCCAGACCATCATCAGCACGGTCAATCACGACTCGAGGATTCACTACCCTGAGAACACATATTGGCATTCGGAGCATTCGTTCATTTGGGCGACGATGTTTGTTGAATATATGGCGCGGAAATTGCTGTTGGTTTACAGAATAGCGGATGAGGTGAATCGTTGCACTTTTTGGAGGCATTTCACGAGATTGGCAACTCTTTTCCGGGCATTCGAATTGGCCTGATCTGATCGCCTGTACTCGAAAATTATGAGATGAAATTCGATGCATTATCAGGTCGATTCCGTTCCTGTGCTTTCGGCGCTCATTGATGTGCTTTGCCGTGCAAGATTGTATTTGCATTAAGTCATTGCAGATTCAGTCGAAATTCCATCGGACTGATGTACGAATCTAATTGCAGCGGTTTGGAACCGGATGCTGCAAGTGGATGGAACGGGAAGTGGGTGTGAGCGAGACCCTGGAAAAAAGCGGTGATTTGAGGTATTCACAAAAATTTCTCAAAATCTTCATCTAGGCTATTGACTGGCCATCAGGTGTCAGATAGTTTAACAGCGTTGGTGCGGTTCAAACTGTATTCCACACTATGTTTCAGGAGGTGAGAGTTGAATCTACGAAGGTTCTCTGTATATTTCAGCGCCATGATGCTGCTATTGATTTCCGGTTGTTCCGGCGAAGGCAACCCCGGTGTCATTCCGGCGGGTGCCGATTCTAAATCAACACACGATGCGATTGAAAATCCAGCAGGTGTTCAAGCGAAACCCTCTGCGAAAAAATCGGCTAACTCATTACCACCACAACCTCCCAAATAGGTCTCAGTGCCTGTTGGTGGGTCGAATTAACCGATTTCGATTGACAGGTGTCCGTTACATCTGATGTGGCGGTTCGTACCATCAATCCAGTGCGTTCTATGACGAGGTTTTACAAGTGTAGTGAATTGATACGGAGATGATCGTATGCTAACGATTCGTTCGGGTCGGAGTTTGAAGGCGTTCACATTGATTGAATTGCTGGTTGTGATTGCGATTATTGCAGTCTTGATATCCTTGCTTCTGCCTGCTGTGCAATCTGCTCGTGAGGCTGCACGCAGAACTCAGTGTACAAACAATTTAAAGCAACTTGGCTTGGCCATGCATAATTACATGGATGCCAATAACGCAATGCCTATGGGTGGATATTTCAATGATAAATCACCCACTCTTCCATGGATGCATGGCCCATTGATTGGCCTATGTCAATTTATGGAGCAAGGGAATATCTTTAACGCATTCAACTCCAGTCTGCGGTATTTTCAATACCCTGAAAATGATACGGTGATGGCATTTAAGCTTGGAACATTGCACTGTCCGAGCGACCCTGAAATCGCTGAAGGCAATGGAGCTTACTCGCAATTTGCTGCCCCAAGGCCATCATTTAAAGTGGGATTGACCAGCTACAGAGGAAATGCAGGTCCATGGACCAACCCTCCTCGTGGTGTGAATCCAAGTGCAACCGCCAACTGGGGAGCCCTTCGCTCGAATGGCCTGGGTGTGCTTTATATGACAAGCGATACCTCGATTGGCAGCATCACCGATGGAACAAGCAACACCATGCTCTTTGGAGAGGGTGTCTATGGCAAGCTTTCCCAGTCGGATAAGAATTGCTGGCACTGGTGGATGGCCGGGAATTATGGGGATACTCTGCAGACGGCTACGTATGCTCCAAATATCCAGACCTCTTCAAATCTGGCTGTTTTCCCTAACGGGGCGGCTGTATTTATTATTTCCGCTTCAAGTAACCACCCAGGTGGTGTCAACTTTGCATTCTGCGACGGTTCGGTCCGGTTCATCAAGAACTCGATCCAATCCTGGCAGCCTGATCCAGCCAATAATTACCTGCCTGCTGGCTTAACTGTCACCAACGGTATTTATGTACCAACCAAGCCTTATGGCGTTTATCAAGCACTTTCCACCCGTAATGGTGGAGAAGTCATCAGCGCTGACTCCTTCTGATTCTGATTGACGAAACTCCTCTGGCGAATGCGTCTTATGCATTTCGCCAGAGTTGTTTATCGAGCTTTGATAAAACAGTCACAAACACTTTCCCTGTTTTGAGTCAGCTTTGATGCTGAATAAAGGCTTTTTGCGATGCGTCGACGAGGCTTCTTATCCAATCTCGCATTGGCAATGCCGATGGTCCATGCTGCCGATGGCTTTGCAGCAAGTATCAGCGAACTTTCCGAATTGATCAAATCTGCCGAGAATGATAAACATTTATGGCAACGGATTCGCCAGGAGTTTTTATTTCATACGGGCCTGGTGCATTTTAATACAGGATCGCTCGGGGCCACGCCTCGACGGGTGCTCGAAGCCATGTCCGGATGGATGTATCAGCTTGAAGGCGATCCTGTCTCCAATGTTTTTGGCCCTCTGGGATATCGAATGGAACAAGTCAGGGCCAAAGCTGCCACACTTCTTGGAGCCAGCCTTGACGAAATATTGATTGTCGAAAATACGACCAGCGCCATGAATCATGTGGCATTGAGTCTGGCGAAACATCTGAAACCTGGCGATGAAATTCTGACAACCAATCACGAACATCCGGGCGGCGCTGTGTGCTGGGAATATCTGGTGAAAAATCTGGGCGTGAAACTTGTCCAGATTCCGATGCCGGCGCCTGTTAAAGATCAAGCTCAAATCATTCAATTGGTGAGTGATCATTTGACGCCTAGAACACGAATTTGCAGCTTTAGTCATGTGGATACCATCACAGGGCTGCAGATGCCTTTGAAAGAAATCTCGTTATTGACGCGACCTCGAGAGATCTTTTTCGTTTGCGATGGTGCGCAGGCTCCAGGGATGCTTCAGGTAGATGTGAAAAAACTGGGCGTGGACACCTACGCTTCCAGCAGTCATAAATGGCTGCTTGCCCCCAAAGGTTCTGGCTTACTGTTTATCAGAAAAGAAATGCAGGAGAAAATTCAGCCTTTGCCGTTCACCAGTGGTTATCAAGCCTATACAGGAGCCACAGGCACGCGAAATGTGGTGAATGTGCTGGGCCACGGGATGGCGATTGATTTTCATCATTGTATTGGTTCAGAACGAGTGGAATCGCGATGCCGATCACTTTCGAACCAGCTTCGCAACCGACTTTCTGAAAATCCTCATATGACATTACTCACACCGACCCAGCCTGAACTTGCGACTGGGCTGGTTTCATTTACACTGAAGAAGTCGACGGCGGGTGAAGTCTACACACGTCTTCAAAAAGAACACAATATTCTGGTCAAGGTGGTTGCAAAACCAGAGTACAATGCGCTTCGATTCTCGACGCACCTCTATAACAACGAAGAGGAAGTGGAGCGAACTGCCAAGGCGATTGAGTTGATTCTCAAGTCTTGATCGAATCCGTTTTACCATGTCATCATCGTGGATTCATGCATGGCTCTCATATTTATTTATGGGGCCATGTTTTTTAAGCCAATCGTAGCCAAGCACAACTTGGTTGTTATTTAGCCGTTCTTGGTGCTAGCCCCGGTTATTATCTTCCGCGAATCAGTGGCTAGATTCATACATCCCGGTTATTTATCTTCTTCGAACCGGGGGCTAGCGCCCGGCGGCTAGATTTATACATCCTGGTTATTTATCTTCTGCGAACCGGGGGCTAGCGCCCGGCGGCTAGATTCGAACCAAGAAACTGGGGCTCACGCCTCTTACCTAGCCGGTCTTGGCGCTAGCCCCGGTTAATTGTTTTTAAAAACGGGATGTTATTTTCGGCCTGATCCTATGGTGCTTTTCTGATACGAATATAATGATCGGTCAGAGAGTTGTGAAGCACAGGCACAGGCACTTTGGGCATGTGACAATTCAGGCAGTCTTTGGTGGCATTTGTTTTGCAAGCAACCACTTTGAATTGGATATCC
>CAMBZY010000235.1 GCA_945872325.1 Candidatus Kuenenia stuttgartensis
GACATTAACCCTGAATATACGCCTGCACAAGTCCTTCTGGCCGATTTGAACATCTCGGATGAACGCTTTGACGATGCCCTCAAAGCCGCTGAAGCCGCTGTGAAACTTTCGCCAAAAGACGAAGATTCGCTGGCGCGTCTTGCAGCAGCACGCCAACTGGTCGCAGATGAGTTGGGTGTGCTCGAAGCTGAACAAAGGGCACTCGCCCAAAGTCCTAAACCTGCAACGTTTTACTATGCTCTGGGCGAGCGTCTCGCAGATCGACGCAAATATCATGTCGCCGAACGTGCGTTCCTTCAATCCGTCGCCGCCGACAACCGACGTGCGGATGCAACAGTCGGTCTCGGAATGCTTTACATGCAGATCGGCCGCGAAACCGAAGCCCACGCCCTGTTCGACGACGCCTTTGAAGCCGACCCGTTCAACGTGCGTGCCGACAACATGCTCAAAGTGCTCGCCCATATGGCGACTTACAAAGAAATTGCAACCCCTCATTTTCGTGTGATTTACGACCCGACACAGGATGAAGTTCTCGCCCAGGCCATGTCTGATTATCTCGAAAAGATTTATCCACAAATGGTCAAGGATCTTGGTTTCGAACCGGCCGGCCAGACCCAGATCGAAATCATGAAAAATCACCAGTGGTTCAGCGGACGCACCACCGGCCTCCCGTTCCTGCCCACAGTGGGTGCCTGCACAGGCCGGGTGGTGGCCCTGGCAAGCCCCCGTGCGACGCAACAACCCTATAACTGGGCACGAGTTCTGACTCACGAGCTGGTTCACGTCATCACACTTCAGCAAACCAACTTCAATATTCCTCACTGGTTCACTGAGGCTTTGGCCGTCCAAAGCGAAGGCTTTCCCCGCCCTCAGCCCTGGAACGTGATGCTTTTGGAACGCGTTCCGAATCGCAAAGGTGTCCTCAATCTGGACACCATCAACCTCGGCTTCATTCGCCCCAAAGAGCCTGAAGATCGACAAATGGCTTATTGTCAGGCCCAACTTTATGCCGAGTTCATGATCACCCGGTTCGGGCCTGATTCGCTTCGAAAAATGCTGGTTTCGTACGCTCAGGGTGTTGCCACCCAAAAAGCTGTCGAAACCAATTTCGGAGTCTCCAAAGCCCAATTCGAAAAAGAATATTTAGCCTATCTGGATCAGATTGTTGGCAAAATCAAAGCCAGAAGTACCGAAGAAAAGCTCCCTTCCCGCTCCGAACTGGAACGAGATCTCGCCGCGAACCCCAAAAATGCGGACGCCTGGGCTGCTCTGGCCTACGACTTTTTTGCCCGCCGCGAACTGAAAGAAGCTCGAAGCCCAGCTGATAAAGCTCTGGAGCTTAAGCCCGGCCATCCTCTTGCCAGCTATGTCAAAGCCCGTCTGCTCACCAGCATCGACGACGAGCCAGCCGCCCTGGCCCTTCTCAAAAAGGCTTTGGATGAGAAATCGCCAAACCCGCGCGTGCTCGACCTCCTCGCCGAACTGGAGATGAATGCAGGTCAGTTGGACGATGCCCTGAAACTTTATGAACTGGCTCGCAAAGACGACCCCTACAACCCGAAGTGGATCGCCGGCCTGACTCGCATCCATTTGCGTCAGAAAAATATCCCTCAGATGCTGAATTCACTGGCCTTACTGGCCTCGGCAGATTCAGATGATCTGGATGTTCGGCTGGCTCTTGCTGAACGATCGCTGGCACTTGGAGAGCCCAAACAGGCCCAAAAGTGGGCTGAAGAGTGTTTGGTCATCGACACTTACAACCCAAGAGCCTATGACGTTCTGGTCAAAGCCCTGATGAAAATGGAGAAGTGGCAGGAGGCTGAGAAATCCTGCCAGACCATGCTCAAACTCGAGCCGGAGAACGAAGCGGAAGTCCAGAAAACATTGACTCAGATTCAAGAACGCCTCAAACGGCCTAAATCTTGAATCCCGATGTTTGTGAACCGCATTCGATTTTGGGTAAGATAAGAATCCCCCCATTCTGAAGATCGTTTGGCCATCCGGGTCTCGCGTTCATGCATTTAGACACGCAATTGATCGACGATTTGATCCGCCAGGCAAAGGCGGGTTCAGAGGTTGCACTTGATCAGTTGATCACTTCGAGCCTTCCGAGAATTGAATACTGGAGCAATGCCCAGGCCAGGTATTTCCATCGGCTTCGGCTCTCCTGTCGCGACCTCACTCAGGAAGTGGTTTACATTGCTCAGCGATATTTTCATCAATTCCGAGGAGAGAACACAGCAAGCTGGCTTGCGTGGCTAAAACGCATCCATTTCCGGATGATTCAGGCCATGGTCAAAGACAAGAAATCGATTTCGACATTACCGATTGACGACGCTTCAACGATTGACAACTCGGGAATCGATCCAAACATCTGGGTTTCAAGAGAAACCACACCAGGCAGCATGGCGGCCTTGCGAGAGCAGTCCGATCGCGTGAAATCCGTGATGAAACTGATGGACAAACAACTGGAACAAGCCCTGATTCATTGGCTTGACGGCGTCTCGCTCGAACAGCATGCCACATTGCTTAATACAAAGGTCCATAATATTCGTTACCTTCGAATTAAGGCGTTACAAGAGTTTCACGCACTTTGGAAAACTTTAAAGCTCAAGGATTAATTCACATGCATAACAATATTCCAGCAGAGCCAGATCCTGCCAATGGGTCGGATCCTCAAATTGACCCTTATGAACGATTTAACGAATTGGCGATGAGGCTCCAAAAGCACGGCGCCTCGCCCTGGAATTTACTTGACGATCAATTGATGGACAACTTGATCGGTACAGATCAGCCGGAAGTCGATCCAGATTTTGCCGATCTGGCGAATTCACTACGCAATTTGCAGCTTTTTTCGATCGTCGAACGTGATTTAGTAGCCGATGTCGATTTCAACACATCTGAAGAATTACTCGATGACGATGTCCCAATCCAGGAATTTGAAAAAGCTACGGTTTTAGGCCGGTTTGAACTTCGCGAAATCATAGGACGTGGTAGTTTTGGCATCGTTTATCGTGCATTTGATCGAATCACACGTCGCGAAGTTGCATTAAAAATGCCAAGGTCTGAATTAAGGGGCCTGAAAACAATCAAAGAACGATTTTATCGCGAAGCGGCCTCCATGAGTCAACTCGTCCATCCTGGACTGGTTCCATTATTGGATATCGGGGTCGCCGAAGGGATGCCCTATCTGGTGAGCCGGCTCGTGAACGGCCCAAACCTGGAGCAATGGCTCGAACTGACCATTCGGCCGATTTCACCAAAGCTGGCCGCAGTCTGGATCAAGCAACTCGCAGAAGCAATTGATCACCTCCACCAGCGAAACATTCTTCACTGCGACTTAAAACCGTCGAATATTCTGCTCGAACACCCTTATGCGGAAGACCCTGTCGAATTGCCTCCTGAGCACCTGGCCGTTCGAGTGACCGATTTTGGAAGTGCCTCACGGATCCGCTCGGAAAAGAATTTAAAAACAAACGACCTTCAAGGCACACTCTGCTTCATGGCTCCAGAGCAGTTGCAGGCCAACAGCCATATTGATGCCCGCACAGACGTTTATGCCGTCAGCGCAATACTTTACGAGTTACTGACCGACAAACCTGTTTTTAATCAACCCGATCCAACGCAGCTCAGAGATGATATTTCACATAAAACGCCCATTGCACCACGCATAATCAGGCATGAATTACCGGTTGCGCTTGAAGCCATTGCAATGAAGGGACTTTCAAAAAATCCCGAGAATCGATATCAATCGGCCGGCGAGATGGCCGAGGATCTTGATGCCTGGCTGAATTACCGGACTCCACAGGTATTGAAACACGACCCGATACGCCGAACATCGCTTTTTTTCCGACGTAATCGGCTGATCGCCAGCTTTCTATTTGTGATGATGGTTGGGGTAACGACATTCTTCGTACTAAGAGTTCAGCAAAATCGCTTTTTACATCAATTGGATGTCGAACGCTTCAGGCTTAGTTGGTGGAACGACTATGTGAACTCCATGGAAACGGCCCAGAAATATTTAGCCTATAATAACAAGGAACGTTTGAATGAACTGCTTGATGAGACCAGCGCATGGCCGGCCGACGCAGAAGTCAAGGATGACCCTCGCGAGTTTTCCTGGTATTATTTAAATCAGGAACGTCGAAAGATGTCGAAACTGGTGGACGGACTCCCAGAAAATGTATTGCATTATGTCATGGCAGCTGCTCCAGTCAGCAACATGATCTGGGTGGGAGGAATTGATGGATTTGCCCGAGAGGTGGACCCCGTTCAATTAAAAGTGATCAGGGAGATCAGTTTTTCGCCTAATGCACCGATCGACAGCATCGCCGTTTCACCTGACAATCAATATCTCGCCATTGGCAAAAGCAACGGACATATTGATTTATATTCTCTTAAAGAATCCAGATTGATTTCAAATAAGAAAGGCCATTCAAGCCAGGTGGTCTCATTGGCATTTACATTAGACTCCCAGAAATTGATTTCAAGCGGATTCGATGGTCGATTAGTCATTCGTGATATTGAAAAAGCCACAGAATTAATCTATCAATCCGAACCTTCACCCAACACAAACAAAAAGCCAAGACTTTATTCCACCACATTGCTGCCTGGTCAAACCCATTTGGCTGTGTGCAGCGAAGACAAGAAAATCCGGATTATTGACATTGCAACTGCGAAGCTCACGAAATCGCTCTTGGGTCACTTTGACGAAGTCATTCAATCCTTGGTTTCCGCAAATGGCAAGTGGCTTATTTCTGCGAGTAAAGATCGAACGATTGCATTCTGGGACTTAAATACGATGGAACTCGCCAACCAGATTTCAATGGATCAAAATCTTGGCCAGTTTAATTCAGCCAGCCAAACGGGATTGCGTACCGAACGATTCAGCCCTCTGGCAAATATTTACGGTATGAACGCAGTGGCCATAGATCTTGGATCAGGACATATCGACATTTTTGGCATCCCCTCAGGCTCAAAAATTGGTAGATTAAATGGTCACCAGAAATCGGTGACCTCGATTGTATACCAACCCTGGAACCGATCGATTGCGAGTATTGGCAGGGATTTTGAGATGCGAATCTGGGATCAGCCATGCCGAGACCTGATTCCTGACATCAGGTTTTTTGAAATCAAGCCGGAATCGAATGGAAAAGAAACCATTTTTTTATCAGACGATTTTAACGACCGCTCGCAAATCCTGACTGGTGGACAGAATGTAAAAACCATCAAAACCCTGATTGACGGTGAATTCAAAGACTCGGCCACAGCATTTCATGGGAAATATTTAGGTGTTTTAAAGAAGCGTCTAGATCAGAAAGAAGCAGGACAGGTAACTCAGACATTCCAATTTGCCACGGATGCTCTCGAACCTGATCAAGAAAAGTTTACCCGAAAAATCGAGTGGAGGGAGGTCAAGAATTTCCCATTAAAATTAAGGATCACCGATCCGATCGTGCATGGCAGTAAAACCAAGCCTTATTTTGTGGTGATTGACGGCGATCAGAACCTCTATTTTATCGACCTGACAGATGACAAATCGCCAAAAACAATTTTTATTGCAGATAAAGTTCAGGACGCCTGTTTTGCACCCAATCAGAATGAGATTCTCGTGATCAGATCCGTT